>NZ_JBSFZS010000079.1:0-38214 GCF_053600395.1 Streptomyces sp. NPDC005070
CATCAGCCCGTCGCCGTCGGGTGAGGCGTGGGCGTCGGTGGCGACGGGCATCGATGTACCGGCACGGCCCCTCGCGTGCGTACCCGGCTGGGGGTGCGTCGTCGTGGCGGTGCTCTCAGGCGTCGGCCCCGAGGATCAGGCCGGATGTCGGGACCCCGGTTCCCGCGGTCACCAGCACGCGGCCGGCGCCGGGTATCTGGTTCACGGAGGTGCCCCGTAGCTGCCGTACGCCCTCCGCTATCCCGTTCATCCCGTGCAGATAGGCCTCCCCGAGCTGCCCCCCGTGCGTGTTCAGCGGCAGCCTCTCCTCGGCGACGAAGTCCGTGGCCTCCCCCGGCTTGCAGAAGCCGAACTCCTCGAGCTGCATCAGGACGAACGGCGTGAAGTGGTCGTACAGGATGCCCACGTCGATGTCCGCCGGGCTCATCCCCGCGGTGCGCCACAGTTGCCGGGCCACCACGCCCATCTCCGGAAGCCCGGTCAGCTCGTCACGGTAGAAGCTGGTCATCTGCTCCTGCGCCCGCCCCGCGCCCTGGGCGGCGGCGGTGACCACGGCCGACGGGCGCGGCAGATCGCGGGCCCGCTCCACGGAGGTGACCACCAGCGCCTGGCCTCCGTCGGTCTCCTGGCAGCAGTCCAGCAGCCGCAGCGGCTCCACGATCCACCGCGAGGCCGCGTGTTCCGCCAGAGTGATCGGCCTGCCGTGGAAGTACGCGGCCGGGTTCGTCGCCGCGTACTTCCGGTCCACCACCGCGACATGGCCGAACGCCTCGGGGGTCAGCCCGTACGAGTGCAGATACCGCTGGGCCGCCATCGCCACCCAGGAGGCCGGGGTGAGCAGCCCGAACGGCAGGGCCCAGCCGAGCGCCGCGCCCTCCGCCGACGGCTCCCGCCGCTGCACTCCCGAGCCGAATCTGCGCCCCGACCGCTCGTTGAACGCCCGGTAGCAGACCACGACGTCGGCCACGCCGGTGGCGACCGCGAGCGCCGCCTGCTGGACGGTCGCGCACGCGGCGCCGCCGCCGTAGTGGACGCGCGAGAAGAACGACAGCTCTCCGATCCCGGCGGCCTGCGCGACGGTGATCTCCGGGCTGGTGTCCATCGTGAACGTCACCAGACCGTCCACGTCCCCCGGCGTCAGGCCCGCGTCGTCGAGCGCGGCCCGCACCGCCTCGACCGCCAGCCTCAGCTCACTGCGCCCCGAATCCTTGGAGAACTCGGTGGCCCCGATGCCGACGATCGCCGCCCGCCCGCCGAGGCCGTCCCGCCCGCGCACACTCATGCCGCACCGCCCGCCGGGACCGTCACCGTCACCGTGCCCATGACGTGCCGGCCGATGCCGTTGGCGCCGAGGATCCTGACCGTCGCCGTGTCGCCCTCGACCTCCTCGACGGAGCCCGTCAAGACCATCGTGTCTCCTGGGTGGTTGGGGGCGCCCAGCCGGATCGCCACCCCGCGCAGCACGGCGGCCGGACCGAAGTGGTCGGTCACATAGCGTCCGACCAGGCCGTTGGTCGTCAGGATGTTCATGAAGATGTCCGGCGATCCCTTCGCCCGCGCCAGGTCCGCGTCGTGATGGACGTCCTGGTAGTCCCGTGAGGCGATCGCCCCGGCCACGATCAGCGTGCGGGTGATCTCGATCTCCAATGGCGGCAGCACGTCGCCCACCCTCATGTCTCCACCTTCCCGTTCGCGATCAACTCCCCCAGCTCCTGGAGCAGTTCGCCTCCGCAGCCCAGATACGCGTCCAGTTGCCTGCCCCACAGGAAGTGCCGGTGCACGGGGTGCCCGAGGTCGGCGCCCGCCCCGCCGTGCAGATGCTGGCCCGTGTGCACCACCCGCCGGCCGGCCTCGGACGCCCACCAAGCGGCCGTGAGAGCGTGCGTCGCGTACGGCAGCCCCTCGTCGCGCCGCCACGCGGCCTCGTACGCCGTCACCCGTATCGCCTCCGTGTCCATGTACGCGTCGGCGGCCCGCAGTTGGACCCCCTGCCGGGCCGCGAGCGGCTGCCCGAACTGCTCGCGCGCGTTCGTGTGCTCGACCGCCCGCGCCAGCGAACCCGCGCACACCCCGGCCTGGAGACCGGCGAAGGCGGTACGGGCCGTCGCCAGGAGGTCCTCGTACGCGTCCGCGGCGCCCAGCGCCTCCCCCGGCGTCCCGTCCAGCGTCAGCCGCCCCGCCGACCAGGGCGCGGTCAGCTCGACCGGCTCACTCGCCGCCGCCTCCGCGGTGCGGACCAGCCAGAGCCGGCGGCGGTCGTCGGCGACGAGCACATGGGTGGCGTCGCGCAGCCACGGCACGGCGGGAAGGACCCCGGTCAGCCTCCCGGAGCCGGAGCCGGAGCCGGAGGGAGAGGGAGAGCCGGAGAGGGGCGCGGAGGCCGACAGGGTTTCCGCGCCCGATATCGCGCCGGTCACCACCACCGTCCCGTCGGCGATCCCCGGCAGCAGCCGCTCGCGCTGCTCCGGCGACCCGTGTGCCGTCACCGCGAGCAGTCCGTACACACAGCTCGCGGCGAACGGCACCTGCGCCGTGACCCGCCCCTGCTCCTCCAGCAGCAGGACGAGCCCGAGGAGCCCGGTGTCCGCGACCGCCCCCACGAGTCCGGCGGCGCACAGTTCCTTCCACAGTCCGGCGTCGCTGCCCGTACCGGCCGCGGTGAGGCGTTCGTGGGTGGAGTGGTCGCCGAGGATCCGCGCGGCCAGGTCCACGGCGGCGGCCTGCTCCTCGGTGGGCGTGAAGTCCATGTCAGCTCCCCTCGCCCGGGCCGCCGACGGCGGCGGCGACAGCCGCCCGGAAGACGGGCAGCTCCACGTCCGCGTCGTAGCGCCGGAATTCGAGCCGCACGGGCATCCCGATCCGCACCGCGTCGTACGGCACCCCCACCACGTTGCTCACGATCCGCACGCCCTCGGCGAGCTCGACCAGGGCGACGGCGTAGGGAGGGTCGAAGGCCGGGAACGGCGGATGATGCATGACGACGTACGAGTACACGGTCCCCTCGCCGCTCGACTCGACCGTGTCCCAGTCCGGGCCGCCGCACGCCCCGCACCCGGGGAGCCACGGGAAGCGCAGCGTCCCGCACGCCGTGCAGCGCTGGATGAGGAGCCGATGCCGTCCGACGCCCTCCCAGAACCCGGCGTTGTCCCGGTTGACCACCGGACGCGGACGCCCGCTCCCCGGCTCCGCGGTGACGGCTGGGACCGGAGGCGCGTCCGTGCCTCTCGGGCTCCGGCGCGCCGGGGCGTACTTGAGGATGCGGAATCTGTGCGTCCCGGCGAGTTCGCCGCCCGCCCGGATGTCCATCCGCGTGGTGACGAAGTACCCCGTGCCGAGCTTGGTCGTCTTGCGTCCGGACACCGACTCGATCATCGAGTCGAAGGTGATCTCGTCGCCGGGGCGCAGCGGCCGCAGATACTCCTGTTCGCAGTCGGTGGCGACGATCGAGGTGTATCCGGCCTCGTCGAGCAGGGCGAACAGCTCGTCGTAGGTCTCGGAGCGGCCGGGCCGGCCCGCGTGACCGGAGAGTCCGCTCATCGTCCACGCCTGGAGCATGGTGGGCGGGGCCACCGCGTCCGGCCCCGTGTAGGCCGGGTTGGTGTCGCCCATGGCCTCGCACCAGTGCCGGATCATCGGCGCGTTGACCGGGTCCCTGCCGACGCCCCCGGCGGTGGCCGCACGCCCCTGGTACTCCTTCAGACGAGCCGACAGCTCGTCCCCGTCGGACACACCGCCCCCGGGCCCGGCTTCGTCCCGCCCGGTCTCCTCCCGCGCCACGCCGTCGGGCACGACGCCATGTTCCGCCGCCGGGCCCTCTCCGGGCGCGCCCCGGCCGCTCACCGCCGCCCCCGCCGCATGCCGAGCCGCATCGTCGCGACGATCTCCCGTTGCACCTCGCTCACCCCGCCCCCGAACGTGTTGATCTGGGCCGCCCTGTTCATCCGCTCCAGTGCGCCGCCGCCGAACGCCCCGGCGGAGCCGGAGCGGACCAGGGCTTCCGGTCCCACGACGTGCTGGCACATCCGGTACACCGCGACCGCGGATTCGGTCCCCATGACCTTCACGCCGCTCGCGTCCCCGGGTGCCGGCCCGCCCGCCCCCACGTCCCCCACCAGACGCCAGTTGAGCAGGCGGGACGCCGCCAGCCGGGCATGCACCTCGGCGAGCTGCGAACGCACCCACGGCTCGTCCGCCGCGCGCCGCCCGGTCACCGGATCAGGGGTGCGAACCGCCTCCAGCGCGGCCGCGTAGAAGTCCTCGGCCTGCATGCCGATCGCGGCGAGCGCGACCCGCTCGTGGTTGAGCTGGCTGGTGATGAGTCCCCAGCCGCCGTTCTCCTCGCCGACGAGGTTCCCGGCCGGGACGCGGATCCCGTCGTAGTAGGTCGCCGTGGTGGTCTGGCCGCCCACGGTCTCGATCGGTGTCCACGAGAAGCCGGGGACGTCGGTGGGGACGAGCAGGATCGAGATGCCGCGGTGCCTGGGCGCGTCCGGGTCGGTCCGGCAGGCGAGCCAGATCCAGTCGGCGTTCTGGGCGTTGGACGTGAAGATCTTCTGCCCGTCGATCCGCCAGAACCCTCCCCCGGCACCGTTCTCCCCCGTCTCGCGGACGGCGCGGGTGCGCAGCGAGGCGAGGTCCGTGCCGGCCGACGGTTCCGAGTACCCGATGGCGAAGACGAGCTCGCCCTTCAGGATGCGCGGCAGGAAGAACTCCCTCTGCTCCTCGCTGCCGTACTTCATGAGAGTCGGTCCGACGGTGTTCAGCGTGACCATCGAGACGGGTGCGCCGGCCCGGTGGGCCTCGTCGAAGAAGACGAACTGCTCGTCCGCTCCGCGCCCCTGCCCGCCGTACGCGACCGGCCAGCCGAGCCCGAGCAGACCGTCGGCTCCGATGCGGCGCAGCAGCGCCCGCTGCCGGGCGGGGTCGTCGGCGGGCGGTGGTCCGTCCGGCATCAGATCCCGGAAGTACGTGCGGAGTTCGGCGCGCAGCCGCTGCTGGCGCTCGGTGGGGGCGAGGTGCACGGCGGCGGCCCTCCCGGACCTCGTACGAACAAGGTTTTCTGACTGTCCGTCAGATACCGTTGCCTGTCAAGGTCGTGGAGCCGGCCCCCGGGACACGTCCGCGCGACGGCGCCGAAGCACCGTCGCGCGGACCTTGAGCATCCCCCCGTCCCACCCCACCCCGCCTCACCCCGGCGCACCATCCCCCGCCCCGGAGCCCGCCCCACGAAGAAGCCCCCCGGCCGACGGAAGTCCGTCGGCCCCGCCCGTCAGAACCCGGCGAAGATGACGAGGACGTTCGAGTTGCCCTGGTTGAGGGCCGTGGGCGCGGAGCCGTTCACCTGGGCCGTATTGCTCTGATTCGAGGATCCGGCGCCGACCGCCTGTTGTTGGGTGGCGGAGGAGTTGCCGCTGTTGTCGCCTCCGACTCCGCCGCCGGCGGTCGCCACTCCCGCGCTCGATCCGGTGTCCGCGATGGCGCCGTTGTCGGCCGCGGCGACCCCGGTGAACAGGGCGGCGGCCAGCGGCAGGGCCGCGGCGGCGGCGAGAACGCGAGCGGTACGGATGCTTGCCATGCGAGTTCCTCCAGAAGCGGTTGCACGCACCGGCGTCGAGCCGGGGCGTACGGGAATTACGGCTTGTTCCAGGGCGGCCGGCCGGCCGCCTCGGCGCTGTCCACGACGTCGCGAGTCCAGAGTTGCCCAGGTCATCCCGGGTGAACCACACCGGAAGCCGCAATTCCCACTCAAGCGTGAGGACTTGTCGATAAACCACCTTCCCGCAGACGAAATCCCTGCTCAGGCCCCTGTCGGTCGTGAGGTCCGGGCCCCGCAACGGCTGAAGCGTTCCGGCACCTTTCCGGCCGTTCCCGTCTCTCACCCGACCGGCTCCCGCGCGACCCGGGAGAGCCCTTCCCTTTCTCGAACACTCGTACGATTATGGATCCATGGCCACTATCGACCGGCGGGCCACCACTCTGGCCCTGGCTCACGCCCTGTCCGCAGCCGAGCGCGGACTCGGGGTGATCCCGCTGTCCCGTACGAAGCTCCCGGCCCTGCGCTCCCCCCACCGCGACGACCCCGACCCCCGACCGTGCCACGGCGAATGCGGCCGTTTCGGGCACGGCGTGTACGACGCCTCGACCGAGCCCCGGCGCATCCGCGAACTCTTCGCCGCCGCCCCCTGGGCCACCGGCTACGGCATCGCCTGCGGGCTGCATCCGCACCACCTCATCGGCGTCGACCTCGACACCAAGTCCGACACCGACTCCTCGACCGCCCTGCGCGAACTGGCCCTGCGCCATCTCTTCACGATCCCGGACACGGTCGTCGTCGTGACCCCCAGCGGCGGCCGCCATCTGTGGCTGAGCGGACCGCCGGACGTCGTCGTCCCCAACTCGGCGAGCCGGCTCGCCCCCGGCATCGACATCCGCGGCGCCGGCGGCTACCTCGTCGGCCCCGGCTCACGCACCGAACAGGGCGTGTACGGGACGGCTCCCGGCACCTCCGGGCTCGCACCCGCGCCCTGCCCGCCCGAGCTCCTGCGTCTGCTCCTGCCCCCGCCCACGCCTCCGGCCCCCGACCGCCACTCCGCCGACTCCGCGCACTCCACAGACTCCGCCAACGAACGCCAGGGCCAGGGGCTGGTCCAGTTCGTCCTCGCCGCCCACGAGGGCCAGCGGAACACCCGTCTCTTCTGGGCCGCCTGCCGCGCCTACGAGAACGGCTTCGGCCCCCAGCTCACCGCCCCGCTCGTCCAGGCCGCCGTCCGCACGGGCCTGACCGAACGAGAGGCCCGCTCCACGATCGCCTCGGCGGCCCGGATGACCGCCCCCTCTCCTCGGCGGCAGTGAGGCGGGGGAGAGCCCGCACCGGGTGAACGTGCCCGGCCCGCGATGGACGGGCACGACGAAGGCCCCCGACCGTTTCTCCCGGTCAGGGGCCTTTCACCTGCGGTGGGTGTGGGATTTGAACCCACGGTGACTCGCGCCACGACGGTTTTCAAGACCGTTCCCTTAGGCCGCTCGGGCAACCCACCCCGCTCCCGCCCAGGCGGGTGGAGCGGGTACAGAGTACCCGGCTCCGAGCGTGTCGCGGGGGCATGGTCCACACCGGATCCACCAGCGCCGATCCGGCTCGCGGGAGTCACCGGCCGGGCGCCGGCGGGGGCCGCCGGGCGACGCGCCGGACGGCCCCGCCGCCGTACACGAAAAGCCGCTTTGGTGAATACTTCCGCCGCCGCCCCCTCACTCGATTGCCGCACACCTGGAGGCAGGGGAGCCGCGTTAGCGGAACATGGCGAAAGCAAGATCTCTCGCTCCGACCGTCTCCGGGGCGACGGCAGAGCGGCCGGCCCCGGCCCCCGCGGCGTCGGCCCCGTCCGCGGCCCGTCGTCCACGGCCGCCACGCACGGCCGTCGGCCGTCACAGCGCTCACGTGACCGGGGCGAAGTCCGGTGAATGACGACTACCCGAACCTCTCGTTCGCCCGGTACGGCCAGAATCCCGGATATCCCTCCGGGACGGAGAACGGCCCGTACGGCGATCCCGTGACCCCCTTCAACGAACAGGGCTGGGACCCGGTCGAGGAACTCACCTACCTCCTGCAGGACGCCGCGGCGGCGGACCAGGAAGTCACCGTGCCGCCCCCGCGCGGCGAGCCGGCCTACACGGACGAGTTCACCGGCGACCCGATGGACAACCTGGTGCAGATCACCGCCGAGTTGCCGCCCATCCGGCGCTCCTCGGCCGGGCACCGCAAGGTACGGGTCCGCAATCACCGCAACTGGCTGCAGACCGTCAGTTTCGTGCTCGCCGCGGTCGCCGCCGCCACCGTGTCGATGGTGAGCGTCTTCAGCGGCATGGTGGCCTACTCGCCGCTGCAGCGCATCGCCTCCAACGCGCAGAGCGGCACGGGGCCTTGGTGGCCTCTGCTGATCTACGGCCCCTGGATGGTGGCCTCACTCTCCATCCTGCGAGCCGCCCTGCACCAGCGCCGTGCCGTGCACTCCTGGTACGTGGTTCTGCTGTTCTCGTCGGTCGCCATGATGTTCTGCGTGGCCGACGCCCACCAGACGATCACCGGTGTGGCCACCGCCGTCGTCCCCGCCCTCGCGTCGTTGACCTGCTTCCAGCAGTTAATCCGTCAGATCACGCTGACCCGGCCGCCCCGCCAGAGCACGTCCCGCCACCGGCAGCGCCCCTGCCCGCCCGCACCCCCCGAGCGCGCGGGCGGCAAGAAGGGGTCGTCGTCCGCGAAGAAGCCGCGCGTCTGACAACGCGGAAGGGGTGCCTCCCCTGGGAGACACCCCTCGCGCGCGGGATCGAACGATCAGCTGTCGCCCTCTCGGGAACCGAGGGTGACGTCGACCGTGTGGGTCTTTCCGTCGCGCGTGTAGGTGAGCTTGACGGTGTCGCCCGGCTTGTGGGTCCAGATCGCGCCGATCAGGGTCGGGCCGCTGTCGATCACCAAGCCGTCGAGCTTGGTGATGACATCGCCGGGCTTGAGGCCCGCCTTGGCGGCCGGACCGCCGGACTCGACCGCCGAGGTGCCGCTCGCGCCCTGCTCGGTGATCTTCGCGCCGCCGGTGCCCTCCTCCAGGGAGACCGACGCGCCGATCTTCGCGTACACCGGCTTGCCGGTCTGGATGAGCTGCTGGGCCACGTGCTTGGCCTGGTTGATCGGGATCGCGAAGCCCAGGCCGATGGAACCGGACTGACCGGAGCCGCCGAGGCCGCCGCTGCTCGACGACTGGATCGCCGAGTTGATGCCGATCACCGCACCCGAGGCGTCGAGCAGGGGACCGCCGGAGTTGCCCGGGTTGATCGAGGCGTCCGTCTGCAGGGCGCTCATGTACGAGGACTTGCTGCTGGCGCTGCCGTCACTGGAGGCGACGGGGCGGTTCTTGGCGCTGATGATGCCCGTGGTCACGGTGTTGGAGAGCCCGAAGGGCGCGCCGATCGCGATCGTGGAGTCGCCGACGGCCACCTTGTCGGAATCGCCGAGGACGAGCGGCTTCAGGTCCGAGGGCGCGTTCTTCAGCTTGATGACCGCGACGTCGTACCCCTGCGCGTGACCGACCACCTCGGCGTCGTACTTCTTGCCGCTCGGGAAGGTGGCGGTGAGCTTGCCGCCGTCGACCGCGTCCGCCACCACGTGGTTGTTGGTGAGGATGTGGCCCTGCTTGTCGAAGACGAAGCCCGTGCCGGTGCCGCCCTCGCCGTTGCTGCTCTGGGCCTCGATGGTGACGGTGCTCGGCAGCGCGTTGGCCGCGACGTTCGCGACCGTGCCCGAGGCGCGCTTGACCTCGCCGCTGCCGCTCGGGGCGGAGACGGTCGTCGAGTCGGTGGAGTTGTCGTCGTTCTTGGCCAGCGAGTAGCCGATGCCGCCGCCGACACCGCCGGCGACCAGTGCGGCCACCAGGACGGCGGCGATCAGACCGCCGCGCCTGTTCTTCGGCTGCGGCGCGGGCTGCTGATAGGAGGAACCCCACCCGCCGTCACCCGAGCCGCCGCCGTCGGCGTACGAGGGGGTGGCGGGCGGCGGAGGCGGCCAGCCCGCTTCGGGGGCGGAGCCCTGGGTCGGGGCCTGTCCGTAGGGGTCGGCCCCCTGTCCGGCGCCGTTCGACGCGTACGCCGGCATGCCCGCGGGCGCCGACGCGTGCTCCGGTGCGCCGGGAGTGCCGGGCACCGCGGGGATCGGAGCGGTCGGCGCGCCCCCCGGGTGCGAGGCGCCCTGCGCGGAAGCAGCGGGAGTTTCCACCGGCACGGGAGGTGCGGACGGGGCCGGGGGTACTGCGTTGCCCTCGTTCTCGGTGCTCACAGCTCTTCTCCTCGATCCACGGCGGTTGTTCTCGGTCGCACTCGGTCACGCCCACTCACGCTTGTCGATGGCCCGGCGCGATTCAGCTGTGCATGTGCTTTTGTACGCCGTCAGCTTTTCCCACAGGGCGTCAGGGCACCATAAGCGGTGGCTGTGCGTCCGAGGCCATCCTTTATAACGGACTTTTATTACTAAACGGATGTTGTGCGACATATGTCACCTCACATGAGCCCGGCGACGGTGACACCATGACGCGGTGACCCTCGCACGACAGCACCCGATTCAGGTCGTCGCCCACCGCGGAGCCTCCGAAGAGGCCCCCGAGCACACACTGGCCGCTTACAAGAAGGCGATCGAGGACGGTGCGGACGCCCTCGAGTGCGATGTACGGCTGACCGCCGACGGCCATCTCGTCTGTGTCCACGACCGCCGCGTGAACCGGACGTCCAACGGCCGCGGCGCGGTCTCCGCCCTGGAACTCGCCGAGCTCGCCGCACTGGACTTCGGCTCGTGGAAGAACCGCGACGAGTCGCCCGACTGGGAACACGCCCCGGGGAGTCTGACGGACACCTCCGTCCTGACCCTGGAGCGCCTGCTCGAACTCGTCGCCGACGCCGGCCGCCGCGTGGAGCTGGCCATCGAGACCAAGCACCCGACCCGCTGGGCCGGACAGGTCGAGGAGCGGCTGCTCCAGTTGCTGAAGCGTTTCGGCCTGGACGCCCCCGCCTCCCCGGCCGAGTCCGCGGTACGGGTCATGAGCTTCTCGGCGCGCTCGCTGCACCGCGTCCGGGCCGCGTCCCCGACCTTGCCGACGGTCTATCTGCTCCAGTTCGTCTCCCCCCGGCTGCGGGACGGACGGCTGCCCGCCGGTGTCCGGATCGCGGGCCCCTCGATGCGGATCGTCCGCAGTCACCCCGGGTACATCGAACGGCTGAAACGCGCCGGTCACCAGGTGCACGTCTGGACCGTGAACGAGCCCGAGGACGTCGATCTCTGCGTTGAACTGGGCATCGACGCCATCATCACCAACCGCCCGCGCGCGGTGCTCCGTCAACTGGGCCGCTGACCTGGCCCGGCCCGAGGCCGGCGACCCCCGGAAAACACCACGATCGCCCATCGAAAACCACCGAGAATCAGCCACCCGGTCACAAGGAGTGCTCCGGCGCGTTCGTTCCGCAATCGATCGTTACGAGTGCGTCAGCAGACGCCCACTGGCCGGTTTCCGGTCCAGTCCAAAGGGGCATTCACACCGTGGCGTGGGGTGAAGGAGGTCTCGGGGGTGGCGTTGGTGGTGGCACAGGAGGTGCCCACGTCGTCGAGCATGGCCGTACCCCATGGCCCTGCGGGCGTGGGGGAAGCAAGACACCGGATGCGCGATCAACTGCGTTCGGGGGGTGTGGCGGAAACGGTCGTCGACGATGCCGTACTGATCCTTTCCGAGCTGCTCAGCAACGCGTGCCGACATGGCAGGCCCCTGGGCGACGCCTTCGCGGGCGACGGGGACGTGCGCGCGGCCTGGCGGATCGACCCGGCGGGCCGGCTGACGGTCGAGGTGACGGACGGCGGCGGTCCGACCCGCCCCGTGCCCGCCACCCCGTCGGTCACGGCCCGCGGCGGCCGCGGGCTGAACATCATCACGGCGCTCGCCAAGGACTGGGGTGTCCGGGACGACGTCCACGGCGAGGTCACCGTGTGGGTGGTCGTCCAGGACGATGTGCAAAGGGCGCACCGGCACGACGACTTCGCTACGCGCGTCGCGTCACCGAGGGTGCCCGGGATCCCCGATCTGGACTTCGTGGACGCCTTCGACGACCTCGACTGAGCCCGACCGGACGACCCCGGCAGACCGCACCGGGGCGCGCGGACGGACCTCCGGGCCACGGGCCACGCGGTGCGTTGTCCACAGGATCCCGTCCGTCTTCGTTCGAGCGGCTAGGCTCGCGCCAGTACGAGACGAGCCGTGATCGGGAGACACCCACGATGGCCAAGAAGCGACCCCAGACGAAGGCCAAGCAGCCGCAGGTGACGGACGGCGGCGAGATCCCGGTCGTCGGAGCCCGCGAGCCCTGCCCCTGCGGCAGCGGCCGCCGGTACAAGGCCTGCCACGGCCGCACCGCCGCACACGCGGTAACCGAGCTGGTGCACCGCCCGTTCGAGGGCCTGCGCGGCGAGGGCGACTGGGTCGCGCTGCGCGAACTGGTGCCCGCCGCGACGGTCGGGCTGACGCTCAAGGAGAGCCTGCCCGAGGGCGTCCCCTCGGTCACCCTCGCCACGGTCCTGCCGATGGCATGGCCCGCGCTGCGCCGCGAGGACGGCTCGGTGCTGCTCGGCCTGCAGAACGACACGCCGTCGGGCGACATCAGCCGCGACCTGGCCGACACCCTCCAGCGCGCGCTCGTAGCGCCGCCCGGCACCCCGGTCGAGGGGCGGCGCGCCCCGGCGGACGGCCCCCGGCTCCAGGACCTGCTCGACTCCGAAGGCGCCTTCGAGCCAGTTGTGCACAGCGGCTTCGAGTTCTGGGTCCCGGACGCGGAGAACGCGACGCCCGAGGTGACCGCCTCGCTGGAGCGGGCCAACGCCGCCGCCATCCCGACGGTGAAGCTGTCCGGGGTCGACGCCGCCTACTGGTGCGAGACGCCGGACAAGAACCACCTGCGCTGGGTCATGCCCCACGCCGAGGAGCGGCTTCTGGACGCTCTCGCGCGGCTGCACGCCGAGGGCCGTTCGAGCCTCGGGGAAGGCACCCGGCTGGTCGGTTCCTTCCGGGCGCACGGGCTCACGGTGCCGGTCTGGGACCTGCCGAGCGGTGTCACGGCGGACGACATCGAGAAGCCGGCGGCCGAGTTCGCCGAGCGCCTCGCCACCGCTCTGGCCACGGACGCGCCGCTGACGGCGGACGAGCGCCGCGCACGCGGGGGTCTCACCAACCGCCAGGTGACACTCAGCTAGTCCACAGCGAACCCACAGGACGGGAAACTGACCGACCAGTCAGCTCGTCAAGGCCTCGGAAACGGGTGACTCCTGTCACAACTCCCCGTTGTGACAGGTAAATCCGTGTCCGAATAGCCGAGATCGAATTTGCGAACCGCCGATCTCTTGTTACCGTTCGAGTAGCCCGGTTGCTGGTGCATCCCCCGTCGCCAGCAACCGGGTCTTTTCATGTTCGGAATCCCGAACACTACCAATCGGCTTGCCCGCGGACCGAGTTGCTTCCCGAGCGCAGCAGCAGCGGCCCGTCGCCGCTCCGCGCGAATTCCGCTACCGCCGAGTAGGCCCCCGGATCCCCCGCAGCGTGTTCCCTGGGTGTCTCGCACGCCCCCGGGTCGTCCTCCGCGTCCACGGCGCAGTTCATCTGCACCGTGCGGCCGCCGGGGCCCATCAGCGTCAGGGCGGAACTCAGCGCCTCGCCGGTCGCGTTGCGGTAGTAGGTGCGCGCCCAGGTCTCCTCGCCCTGCGTCAGGACACAGGTCTGCGCCTCGACACCGTCGGGCGAGGAGAGTTCGGGGCCGCACCGGGCGGCGGTGGCGAGACCGAGGCCGAGCCGCAGGGGAGAGCGCCGGGGTCCGGGCGAGGGCGGCCGGTCGTCCGCGGGAGCCGCCGCGCGCCCGGCCGCCGGGGAGCCGGCCTCGCCCACCGGACCTGCCGAGGCCACGGCCAGCGGCAGGGCGAGGACGAACGCCACGACTCCGGCCAGGGCCACCAGGCGGAGTCTTCGGGGGTCCGGCCCGCCGCCCGGCGGCACCTCGGCCCCGTACGCCCCGGAATGACGCTGCATGGGCGGACGATAACGAGCGGGGGAGGGCGCGCGGCGCGCCGCGCGCCGGACGCCCCTACAACTCGGGCGCGCTCACACCCGTACGAGTGAGTGCCTCGACGACGGCATCCACCACGGCCTCCACGTCGGGCACCCAGGGGGCGGCCGAACCGGGCAGAGGAGCGCGCTCCCAGCGGATCTGGCCCTGGCCCGTCTCGGACGGCGGCAGCGCGATGTAGCCGCCGTCGCCGTGGAAGCGCAGGGAGCCGGGGACGAAGTCCTTGGCGTAGAGCAGCTCGCCGAGCTGCTCCATGGAGTACGGGGCGACGAGGATCGCCCAGCGGGAGGGGGACGCGACGACCGGGCCGAGGCGCATGCCCGTGCGGTCGAGGGCGTCGAGCGCGCGGGCCGCCGCGACAGCGGGCAGGCTCACCGCGCACGGGGCGCCGCCGCCGGTGGCCAGCACGATGGAGGCCGAGGGGCGGTTGGTCCACCACCAGCGCACCATGCGCTCGTCCGTGGTGGCCGCGAGGAGGCCGGGGTCGAAGGGATGGGCGCCCGGCACCGTGCACTCCGGGTCGGGGCAGCCGCAGCGGGCACGCCCCTGCGGGTCGGCCGCCACACCCGGGAGGACGGGCCACCGCCATGCGGCCGCGAACGTCAGGGCCGCGCTGAGCATCTCAGGCCTCCCGTTGTTTCGCCTGGACAGGAGCCTGCGTCGCCTTCCGAGGATCTCGCGCATGAGCGCTCGTTCCTTTCCGTTGCACGCCTGGCAACACCGAGGATCACATCACACCATGTGTCGATCACTTCACTGTGCGTACCTGCTGGCGCATCACACCCCTGCTGGAGACAAGGGGAACCCCTCTGGGCCGAGCATGTGGCTGTGTCCGCGCCCATACCGCGTACATCCACAGCATGGGCATGGCGTGGGGTGGCGGCGCCTGGCGTTTTACGTCCCGCGTATTCCTAGCCGCCTCCGCCACGGGAGGATGGGGCACGGTCGTCGGTGGTTAAGACGCCCGGGTCCGTCGCCAGGTTCCGGGCGGATCTCAACCACCCCTGGCCTTCACCGAGTACGTACCCATCACGACCGCTGTGACGCTCCGTCGAACGAGGCCAGTCGACCTCAATAAGCCGTTGCCCGAGTCAGTTTTAGGCCAATTTTGATTTCCCGCAAGGGTTACCACCGGTCGCACGGACACCAGGAATCCCGGCAGGACAATGCTGGACATCCCCTCACGAGTACGTGTACATGTGGAGACACCGCTAGCGGCGCAGAACGACATGGGGGTTTGCGATGCTATTGAGCAAAACGCACCGGTCGGAAAGCCGGACGCCATGACCGCCCCTCACCTTCCTAAAGTGGCCGGAATCGATTCTACGGTTCCTTCGCCCGCGCACACTGTCGCGCCGACGCCCGCTCCCGCGGGCGCCTCCTCGGCCGCCCCGCCGGCCGGCCCCGGAGCGGCGCTCCAGGACCGCCTCGCGGGCTGGGTCTCGGATCTCACCACGCTCCACGAACTCACCGAGCGCGTGGCCCGCACGGCGACACTGGACGACGCGCTGCAGGAACTGCTGCGCGCCGGAGCCGCCCTCGTGGGTGCCAGGCGCGGTCTCGTCGTCCTGGAACCCGGCGACGGACTGGGCCCCGACACCACGATCGGCCTGGGCCTGGCCCGAGCCGATCTCGGCCACATCGAGACGGTGCCGCGCAGCTCCATGTCGTACGGGAAGATCCTCGACGGACTGCCGGGCGGCGAGGGCGAGATCACCCAGCCGGACCTCCTCTCGGAGGACGGGCTCGACCCGCGCCACCGCGAGGTCGCCGCCCGCCTCGGCTACGCCGCGAGTTACGCGCTCCCGCTGTCCACCGAGGCGGCCGGCCGCCTCGGTGCCGCCGTATGGCTCTACGACGAGCCCGCCGAGCCGGTGGAACGCCAGCGGCACCTCATCGGCCTCTACGCCCGCTACGCCACCGAGCACCTGGCCCGGCTGCTGGAACTCGAACGCGCCCGTGCGTGCGTGAAGACGATGTCCGAGGAGCTGCTTCCCCCACGGCTGCCCCGGGTCTCCGGCGTCCAGCTCGCCGCCCGGCACCGCACCGGCCCGCGCGGCGGCGGCGACTGGTACGACGCGCTGCCGCTGCCCGACGCCGCGCTCGGCCTCGCGGTCGGCTCCGTCACCGGCTCGGGACCCAGCGCGGTCGCCGCCATGGGGCGGCTGCGGGCCTCCCTGCGCGCCTACGCCGTCATGGAGGGCGAGGACCCGGTCGCCGTGCTCTCCGACCTCGAACTGCTGCTGCGGCTGACCGAACCCGCGCGCTCCGCCACCGCCCTGTTCGCGTACTGCGAGCCCTCCCTGCGCAAGCTCACGCTCGCCGGTGCCGGACACAGCCCGCCCCTGGTGATCGGCCCGCGGCGCACCGAGTTCGTGGAGACCTCCCTGTCCGCGCCCCTCGGCATGCTCGCCTGCTGGGAGGCGCCGAGCGTCGAGCTGACCGCGGACCCCGGCGAGACCGTGCTCATCTACACCGACGGCCTGCTCCACCGCACCGGCGACCCGATGGACCGCGCCTTCGCCCGGCTGCACGCGGCGGCGGCGAACGTCCCGAGAGCGCTGCGCGACGACCCCGGCGCGATCGCCGACCACGTGCTGCGCGGTGTGCTGCCGGACGGCCTCGACGAGGCGGACAGCGACGAGGACGTCGTCCTCCTGGCGGCCCGTTTCGACTGAGAGGGCTCTCACCCGGTGTAACAGGCCTTCCGGCCCTGGGCCCCCTTCAGTACGACCGTACGATGGGGAGGTCCAAAGTCGTATGAAGGAGGCAGACCGTGTCGGAGGCGCTCACCCCGGAGACCCCGGAAGCCGTGCTCGACGAAGCCGCTGACGAAGCGGGCGAGGAAGAGCCCATCAAGCAGCGCAAGAACGGCCTGTACCCGGGCGTGTCCGACGAGCTCGCCGACAGCATGAAGTCCGGCTGGGCCGACACCGAGCTGCGGGACCTCACGCCCATCGCCCAGGCCGAGTACACCGCGGCCCGCCGTGCCGCGCTGTCCGCGCGCTTCCCGGGCGAGCGCCTGGTGATCCCCGCGGGCAACCTGAAGACCCGCTCGAACGACACGGAGTACCCCTTCCGTGCCTCGGTCGAGTACGCGTACCTCACCGGCAACCTCACCGAGGACGGCGTCCTCGTGCTGGAGCCCGCCGCCGGGGGCCACAAGGCGACGATCTACCTGCTGCCGCGCTCCAACCGTGAGAACGGCGAGTTCTGGCTGTCCGGGCAGGGTGAGCTGTGGGTCGGCCGCCGCCACTCCCTGGCCGAGGCCGAGCAGCTCTACGGCATCCCCGCCTCGGACGTCCGCGAACTGCCGGCCGCGCTGACCGAGGCCACCGGTCCGGTCCGCGTCGTGCGCGGCTACGACGCCGCCATCGAGGCCGCGCTGACCGACAAGGTCACCCGCGAGCACGACGTCGAACTGCGCGTCTTCCTGTCCGAGGCACGGCTCGTCAAGGACGCGTTCGAGGCCGGCGAGCTGCAGAAGGCCGTCGACTCCACCGTGCGCGGCTTCGAGGACGTCGTGAAGGTCCTGGACAAGGCCGAGGCCACCAGCGAGCGCTTCATCGAGGGCACGTTCTTCCTGCGCGCGCGGGTCGAGGGCAACGACATCGGCTACGGCTCGATCTGCGCCTCCGGTCCGCACGCCTGCACGCTGCACTGGGTGCGCAACGACGGCCCGGTCCGCTCCGGCGACCTGCTGCTGCTGGACGCGGGCGTGGAGACCCACACCCTCTACACCGCCGACGTCACCCGCACGCTCCCGGTCGACGGCACCTACTCGGAGATCCAGAAGAAGATCTACGACGCCGTGTACGACGCCCAGGAGGCCGGTATCGCGGCCGTCCAGCCGGGTGCCAAGTACCGCGACTTCCACGACGCCGCGCAGCACGTGCTGGCCGAGCGGCTCGTCGAGTGGGGGCTCCTCGAAGGTCCTGTCGAGCGTGTCCTGGAGCTCGGTCTCCAGCGCCGCTGGACCCTGCACGGCACCGGCCACATGCTCGGCATGGACGTCCACGACTGCGCCGCCGCGCGCACCGAGACGTACGTCGAGGGCACGCTGGAGCCGGGCATGTGCCTGACCGTCGAGCCGGGCCTGTACTTCCAGGCGGACGACCTGACCGTGCCGGAGGAGTACCGCGGCATCGGCGTCCGGATCGAGGACGACCTCCTCGTCACCGAGGACGGCAACCGGAACCTGTCGGCCGGCCTGCCGCGCCACTCCGACGAGGTCGAGGCCTGGATGGCGTCCCTCAAGGGCTGACACCGTGCCCGCGAGGGCGGACACGCAACCGATGGCCGGGCGCCTTCCGAGGCTCCCGGCCATCGGCCTGCCCGGGACGGCTCCCGGAGGGGCCGTTGACCTGTCCGGGCCAACTCCCGGAGGCCGGCGTCGTCCGGCGGGTCAGGCCGGCAGCAGTGAGGGGACCGTCCTCCACTTGAGGATCTTGTCGAAGCTCACCACCGCGCCGCCGCGTCCCGGCCTGTTGCCGATGTGGACGTGGTCGGCGAGCTCGCGGATCAGGCACAGCCCCCGGCCGTGCTCCGCGTCCTCGCCGGCCTTGCGGAGTACGGCGCGGGCGTTGCCGGCCGGAAAACCGGGGCCGAAGTCGGCGACTTCGATCCGGCACTGGTCACCGTCGAGATAGGCCGTCACGCGGTACGCCCCGCAGGAGGGGCCCCGGACGTCGTCGCCGCCGTGCTCGACGGCGTTGGCGCAGGCCTCGGTGAGAGCGACGGAGAGGTCGTACGAGATGTCCGGGTCCACGCCCGCGCTCTCCATCGTGCCGAGCAACAGGCGTCTGGCGAGCGGAACACTCGCAGCCTCGCGCCGCAAATGGAGTGACCACCAGATGCTCATGCTCCAGCCTCCCGGCCGCGGCTCGACATACCGTTACGTATTGCCGCAACGACCCGTGCGCAATCGCATACGCGACGTGATGCCGCCCATACGGCCGACGCGCTCACATGAGTCGACGGTGTATGCACGCGTGATCTTCGGCCGGACAGTGGCCCTTCGGGCGTCCGCCGCACGGAGGACGGACCGGTCACAAGCCGTCAATCGGACCTGCCGTACCAGGCGTCGGGGCCCAGTGCGATGATGAGCGCGCCATGACTGCCCCCCACCAGCGTTCGGCGCGTTCCGGAGCAGGCCTCCGGACCCTGAGGGCCGCGGTGTTCGCCGCGGTCTGCGTCGTGCTGGCCGCGGCCGGTCACGGAATCGCCTCCTGCACCACCGTCCCCCTGTGGACGCTGGGCGCCGGCTTCCTCGCGGTCTTCGCGGTCGCCGGGACGCTGGCGGGCCGGGAACGGACACTGCCGGGCATCGTGGCGCTCCTCGCGCTCGGCCAGACGGTGCTGCACACCCTCTTCGGACTGGGCCTCGGGAGCGGCACGGCGTCCGGCGGGTCGTCCATGGGCGCGATGGCGCCGGGGATGCCGATGTCCGACGCCACACTCGTCGAGCGGGCAGCCCGCCTGGTGTGCGGCACGGCCGCGGCGGCGATCAGCCCCGCGCAGGCCATGAAGATCCTCGCCGACGCGCGGATCGACACGGGCACGACCGGGATGACGGGCATGACGTCGTCCATGAGCCATGCCGCGGACGCCCTGCCCACCGCCGCGGGCACCTCGATGCCGGTGCTGCCCTCCCTGCCGATGCTGCTCGGCCACGTGCTCGCGGCCCTCGCCGCCGGATGGGTGCTGCGCCACGGCGACCTGGCCCTCCTGCGGCTCATGCGCCTGTCGGCCCAGGGAGTCACGGAAGCGGCGCTCGTACGTTCCCTGCGCGCCGCTCTCACCCTCGTACGCGCCCTGCGTACGGGACTTCCCGGGGCGCCCGAGATCGCGCGCACGCCGTGCACCGCGCTGGTCGCGCCCCTCACTCCACGGACGACCGCCCTTCAGCACACCGTAGTCCGGCGCGGCCCGCCCGCCTCCGCGCTCGCCCTCGTCGCCTGACACGACGCGCCGCTTCACGGAAATCCACGGAATTCCCCCGGTCCCCGGAGTCCTCGACTCCACCGGCCCGACGGGACTTCACGGGCCTTCTCGAAGGGGACGCGGTCGTGCCGCACGCGCGCGTGCCCGCCGGGTCTCCCCCGGGCGTCCTTCCGCCCCTTCCACGGGACACCGAGGCGCTCGCGCGTCCCCTTCGTCACCGGACTGAAAGTGGAGTGTCTCCTCACATGAAGGCTTCTCGTCTCGCCGCCGCCGGCACCGTCGCCGCCACGGCCGTTCTCGCCCTGTCCGCCCCGGCGTTCGCGCACGTCAGCGTGCAGCCCGAGGGCGCGGCCGCCAAGGGCGGCTACACCGTCGTGAACTTCAAGGTGCCCAACGAGCGCGACAACGCCTCGACCACCCAGGTCGAGGTGAACCTCCCGGCCGACCACCCGCTGGCCTCGGTCATGCCCCAGCCCCTCGACGGCTGGACCGTGAAGGTCACCAAGTCCAAGCTGGACAAGCCGGTCACCGCGCACGGCGAGAAGATCAGCGAGGCCGTCACCAAGGTCACCTGGACCGCCGACGGCAAGGGAATCGAGCCGGGCTTCTTCCAGAAGTTCCCGCTCTCCATCGGCGCGCTGCCCGAGGACACCGACGAACTCGTCTTCAAGGCCATCCAGACGTACTCCGACAAGGAGGTCGTGCGCTGGATCGAGCCGCAGAAGGAGGGTGCGGAGGAGCCCGAGCACCCGGCCCCGGCCCTCGCGCTCAGCGCCGCGACCGAGGGCGGACACCACGGGGGTGCCGCCGCCGAGGACGCCTCCCACACGGAGGAGACCGCCGAGCACACCGACGAGGCCGCCTCCGCCGGTGACAGCAGCGACACCACCGCGCGCGTACTCGGCGTCGTGGGCATCCTCGTCGGCCTGGCGGGCGTGGCGTACGGCGTTCTGGCCGGCCGGCGGCGTACCGACGTCTGAGGTGCCCGCACGCATCTGAGGCACTGAGACACACACGCTCCCGGTGGGCACCGGAGGGTCGCGGACGCGGCTCTCCGGACCGGTCCTTCGGCCGGTCCGGACCGGTCCTTCGACCCCGTTCGGCCTGGCCTTCGGCCCCGTCCGACCCCCGGTGCCCACCGGAGCGCTCACATCTGGGACATTTTTCTATGCGCAAGAAGACGTACGCGACGGCCGCCCTGTTCGCCGCCGCCGCTCTGACCCTCTCCGCCTGCGGCAGTGACGGCGCCGAGCCGGTCGCCGCCGTGTCCGCCGAGGCCGGTGCCACCAAGGCCGCGACGGTCCTCGACAACCCGTTCGAGAAGCCGGACCTCGTGCTCACCGACACGACCGGCAAGAAGTACGACCTGCGCGCGGAGACCAAGGGCCGGCCCACGCTGATCTACTTCGGCTACACCCACTGCCCCGACGTCTGCCCCCTGACGATGAACAACCTCGCCGTCGCCAAGAAGGACCTCCCGAAGGCCGAACAGGACAAGCTGCGCGTCGTGTTCGTCACCACCGACCCGGCCCGCGACACACCCGCCGCGCTCGGCACCTGGCTCAAGGGCATCGACCCCGACTTCATCGGCCTCACCGGCGACTTCTCCACGATCCAGGCCGGTGCCCGCCGCCTCGGCATCACCATCGAGCCGACGAGCAAGGACAAGAACGGCAAGACCGTCTCGGTGCACGGCACCCAGGTCATCGCCTTCTCGCCGAAGACCGACGCGGGCTACGTGCTGTACGGCGAGGGTGCCACCGTCGACGACTACACCAAGGACCTGCCCGAGATCGCCGAGGGGAAGACCCCGTGAGCCGCCGTACGGGCCGCCGCGCGGGACTCCTCGCCGTCTGCTCCCTCGTCCTGGCCGCCGGGACACTCGCGGGCTGCGGCTCCGACGGCTCCTCGTCGTCCTCCGCCGCTCCCGAACTCGAGGTCACCGGCGCCTACATGCCCGCCCCGAGCATGGACACCATGGCGGCGGGCTTCTTCACCGTCACCAACTCCGGTGGCGCCGACACCCTCACCTCGGTCACCAGCAACCTCTCGGACGACGTGACGATGCACGCGACCGTGGACGGCGCGATGGAGGAGAAGAAGTCGTTCGCCATACCCGCCGAAGGCACCCTGGACCTCGCCAGCGGCGGCAACCACCTCATGTTCGCAAAGCTCACCCACAAGCCCGGACAGGGCGAGAAGGTGTCCGTGGAACTGCACTTCGCCAAGTCCGGCACGGTCAGGATCTCGATGCCGGTGAAGCCCGCGACCTACAACCCGAAGACCGGACGCTGAGGGAGGCATCACCGTGACACCGACCATCGCCCCCCGCTTCAGGACCCTCCTGCTGCTGTTCTTCGCCGTCACCGGAGCGCTCCTGGCGGGCGCCGCGCCCGCCTCCGCGCACGCCGCGCTGACCGGAACCAACCCGACGCAGGGATCGGTGGTCGACAAGGCACCCGCCCAGGTCTCGCTCACCTTCTCCGAACAGGTCTCGCTGAACGACGGCTCGCTCCAGGTGCTCGACCCCAAGGGCAAGCGGGTCGACACCGGCGGCGCGAGCGGCCTGGGCGGCGACACCTACGGCCTGAAGGTCCGGCCGGGGCTGCCCGACGGCACGTACACCGTCACCTACCAAGTGGTGTCGGCGGACAGCCACCCCGTCTCGGGCGCCTTCACCTTCTCCGTCGGCGCCCCCTCGCAGACCTCCGTCGCGCTGTCCGGCCAGGCGGTGGGCGGCGGCCTCGTGGGCTTCCTCTACGGAGCCGCGCGCTACCTGTCGTACGCCGGTTTCATCCTGCTCGTCGGCGGAGCCGCCTTCGTACTGGCCTGCTGGCAGCGCGGGTCGGGCATCCGGCCGGTACAGCGGCTCGTGGTCGGCGGATGGCTCACGCTCACCGCCTCCACCCTCGCCCTGCTCCTCCTGCGCGGCTCCTACGTCGGGTCCGGCAAGGCCGGCGACATCTTCGACCTGAACCTGCTCGGCGAGGTGCTGCAGACCAAGTCGGGCGCGGCGCTGATGTCGAGGCTGCTCCTGCTCGCGGCCGCGGCGCTGTTCATCGCGGTGCTGTTCGGCGCCTACGCCCGACGCGACGAGGACGAGCGCGCGGCCGACGAGAACGGCGGCGATGCGGAACCGGCCGAGGGAACGGACGCCGGTGCCACGGACACCGTCGAGGCCGCCGGTGCCACCGGCGCCGGAGACACGACCGCCGAGGCCGAACACCTGGCCGCGGAGAAGAGCGACCTCACCTTCGGGCTCGCCGTCGGCGGCACGGTCGTCGCCGCGGGCCTCGCCGCGACCTGGGCCATGGCCGAGCACGCCTCGACCGGCGTCCAGCCGGGCATCGCGATGCCCGTCGACGTCCTGCACCTGCTGTCCGTCGCCGCCTGGCTCGGCGGTCTGGCGACGCTCGTGGTGGCCCTGTTCCGGGCTCCCGCGCAGGCACCCGTCGAGGCCGCGGCCGTCCGCCGGTTCTCCCGCCTCGCGTTCGGCGCCGTCCTCCTCCTGGTCGCCACCGGGATCTACCAGTCGTGGCGACAGCTCGGCTCCTGGTCGGCGCTCACCGACACGTCGTACGGACAACTGCTGCTCGTCAAAGTCGGCCTGGTGGCCGTTCTCGTGGGCATCGCGTGGATCTCGCGGCGCTGGACGGCCCAGCTCGCCGAGGCCACCGCTCCCGAGGCAGCCGCCGTCGTCGTGGAGCAGCGCACCGAGCTGAGGACGCCCGCCACCGTCCCCGCCGAGACGGAATCCCGGCGCGCCGCCCAGCTCGCCCGGCAGCAGGCCGCCGTGGACTCCACGCGCGACAAGCGGGTCCGCGACGCCGACCCACAGCGCTCGGGTCTGCGGCGCTCGGTGCTCGCCGAGGCCGGGGTCGCGGTCGTCCTGCTCGCCGTCACGACCGCGCTGACGGCCACCGAGCCCGGACGCACGGCGGAGGCGGCCCGCCAGGCCACCGCGTCCGCCGCGCAGCGCTCCGGACCGCTGTCCCTGAAGATGCCCTTCGACACGGGCGGCGAGGACGGCAAGGGCACGGTGGAGGTCACCTTCGACCCCGCCCGCGTCGGCGGCAACCAGATGCACGTCTTCGTGCTCCGGCCGAACGGCAAGGCCTTCGACGTCCCCGAGGTGAAGGTCGCCTTCACCCTCACGGCGAAGAACATCGGCCCGCTGCCCGTGACCCCCGACCGGGTCGCCACGGGGCACTGGGCGGCGAGCGCCGTGCAGATCCCCCTGGCGGGCGACTGGAAGATCGCGGTGACCGTGCGCACCTCCGACATCGACCAGGCCACCGTGAACAAGAACGCGCAGATCGGCTGAACCTGACCATGGCTGACCAGTCCACCCCCGGGACCTCCGCCCGCTCCGCCCGAACGGCCCCGTCCTCCGAAGCGTCCTCCGGGGCGTCCCCCGGCACCGACTCGCCGGGCGATGCCCCGCAGGGGGTCATGTCACGGCGCCGGCTGCTCGGCACCGCCGGCGCCACCGGGCTCACCCTCGGAGCGGCGGGCGCGGCCGTGGGATACGCGGCGGCACCCTCCCCCGCGAAAACCGTCCCGTTGACCTCCGTCGGCGCGGACATGGCAATGTTTCACGGGAAACATCAGCCGGGCATCACCGCCGCTCTCCAGGCACGCGGCCACCTCGTCGCCTTCGACCTGACGGCCGGCGCGGGCCGCAGGGAGGCCGCCGCCCTGCTGCGCCGCTGGTCGGTGACGGCTCAGCGGCTCATGGCGGGCGAGGCCGCGGCCGACGAGGACACCGGCATCGCGCGGGACGCCGGCCCGTCCTCGCTCACCGTCACCTTCGGCTTCGGTCACAGCTTCTTCGCCCGTACGGGCCTGGAGAAGCAGCGCCCGGTCGCCCTGGACCCCCTGCCCGACTTCTCCTCGGACCACCTCGACAAGGCGCGCAGCGACGGCGACCTGTGGGTGCAGATCGGGGCGAACGACGCCCTCGTCGCTTTCCACGCCCTGCGCGCGATCCAGAAGGACGCGGGCGCCGCGGCGCGGGTGCGCTGGCAGATGAACGGCTTCAACCGTTCGCCGGGCGCCACCGCCGAACCGATGACCGCCCGCAACCTGATGGGCCAGATCGACGGCACCCGCAACCCGAAGCCCGCCGAGCCCGACTTCGACGGACGCGTCTTCGTCCCCGCCTCCGGCACCCCGGAGTGGATGGCGAACGGCTCCTACGCCGTCGTCCGCCGCATCCGCATGCTGCTCGACGACTGGGAGAAGCTCTCGGGCAAGGCCCAGGAGGACGTCATCGGGCGGAGGAAGTCCACCGGCGCGCCGTTGAGCGGCGGCACCGAGATCACCGCGATGGACCTGGACAAGACCGACGCCGACGGCAACCTGGTCGTGCCGGTCAACGCGCACGCCCGCATCACCCGGCCCGACCAGAACGGCGGCGCCGCGATGCTGCGCCGCCCGTTCTCCTTCCACGACGGCATCGACGCCGACGGCACGCCCGACGCCGGTCTGCTCTTCGTGTGCTGGCAGGCCGATCCGGTGCGCGGGTTCGTCCCCGTCCAGCGCAAACTCGACCGGGGTGACGCGCTCTCGACGTACATCCGCCACGAGTCGAGCGGCCTCTTCGCGGTGCCGGGCGGGGCGGCGGAAGGCGAGTACGTGGGGCAGCGCCTGCTGGAGGGATGACGCTCCGTACCGGGTTCCGTACCGCGGTACCGGTCTCCGTACCGGGCCCGCTTCCGGGGGATCGCGGGCGGCGGACGCGCCGGGCGAGGCCCATTAGGGTGACGGTATGTCGGCGACGCGCTACACCTATCTCGGCCCCGAGGGTACGTTCACCGAGGCCGCCCTTCGCACGCTTCCCGAGGCCGCGACACGGGAGCTGGTCCCCATGGTGTCCGTCCCGGCCGCGCTCGACGCGGTACGCGGCGGCCAGGCCGCGGGCGCGCTCGTCCCGATCGAGAACTCCGTCGAGGGCGGTGTCACCGCCACCCTGGACGAGCTCGCCAAGGGCGACCCGCTGATGATCTACCGCGAGGTCGTGCTGCCGATCGCCTTCGCCCTGCTGGTCAGGCCCGGCACGGCGCTGAAGGACGTCAAGACGGTCACCGGACACCCGGTCGCCCAGCCGCAGGTGCGCAACTGGCTGGCCGCGCATCTGCCGGACGCCGTCTGGGAGTCGGCGGCCTCGAACGCGGACGGCGCCCGGCTGGTCCAGGAGGGCCGGTTCGACGCGGCCTTCGCGGGCGAGTTCGCCGCGGCCACATACGGCCTCGAACCACTGGTGACCGAGATCCACGACGCGGCGAACGCCGAGACCCGCTTCGTGCTCGTCGGCCGCCCGGCCAGGCCCGCCGCGCCGACCGGCGCCGACAAGACGTCCGTGGTCATCTGGCTCGGCGACGACCACCCCGGAGCGCTGCTCGAACTGCTCCAGGAATTCGCCGTGCGCGGCGTCAACCTGATGCGGATCGAATCGCGCCCGACCGGCCAGGGCATCGGCAATTACTGCTTCTCGGTGGACGCCGAGGGACACATCACCGACCGCCGGGTGGGCGAGGCATTGATGGGCCTCAAGCGGATTTGTCCCCAGGTGCGCTTCCTCGGTTCCTATCCGCGCGCCGGCGTCGCCTTGGAGGACGTACGCCCGCTGCGGCTGGGGACGTCGGACGACGCGTTCTCCTCGGCCTCGGACTGGCTGGCGCGCTGCGCCGACGGCCGGTTCTGAGCGGCGGGTCCACGCCCGTCCGAGCGTTTCCCCCAGGTCCCGCCTGCCGATTTTCGTCATCCACAGAGTTATCCACAGGCATGCTTCTCGACCTGGGGACAAGTCGACAACGAAGCACTACATGGTCGACAAATCGGCTACTCGACCCAAGTCCGTCCACACCCCCGCACGTCCCTCTTCGTCTACCCTTTTCCATTGATCAACCCGATGGGGCGAATCATTTACACCCGAAAGTGGCTGTACAGAGGGTTTGAACCGGGAATTCCACGGCGGCCGAAGGGGTATCGGAATGATCAATTCCGACATCCACAGATCATCCACACACCCTGTGGATAACTCTCATCATGGGCCTACCCCTGTGGACAACCCACACAGCAAGTCCCGCCCCCCGCAAGGAAATCCAGTCAACCGCTGAAGCGCCGTCTGCCCCGTTTCAGGGAGTAGGCCCCTTTTCCTTGACGTCGTTCGGTGATCAAGGGATTCGATCCGGCATTTCACTCATACCGTGACAGCCGTCACGCTCTGGAATATCGGGTCGTTGGCCGGAGATCCGCACCGGTAGCCTTGAGGGGTGATTGACCTTCGCCTGCTCCGTGAGGACCCCGACCGTGTTCGCGCCTCCCAGCGCGCCCGTGGAGAGGATGTCGCGCTCGTCGACTCCCTCCTCTCCGCCGACGAGCGGCGCAGGTCGTCCGGCGTCCGCTTCGACGAGCTGCGTTCCGAGCAGAAGTCGCTCGGCAAGCTGATCCCCAAGGCCACCCCGGACGAGCGCGCCGAGCTGCTGAAGAAGGCCGAGCAGCTCAAGACCGACGTCAAGGCCGCCGAGGCCGAGCAGAACGAGGCGGACGAGGCGGCCAAGCGGCTCCTCCTCCAGCTCGGCAACGTGGTGCACCCGGACGTCCCGGTCGGCGGCGAGGAGGACTTCGTCGTCCTGGAGACGCACGGGACCATCCGCGACTTCGCCGCCGAGGGCTTCGAGCCCAAGGACCACCTGGAACTCGGCGAGGCGCTCGGCGCCATCGACGTCGAGCGCGGCGCCAAGGTGTCCGGCTCCCGCTTCTACTACCTGACCGGTGTCGGCGCGCTCCTGGAGCTCGCCCTCGTCAACGCGGCGATCGCGCAGGCCACCGAGGCCGGCTTCACTCCGATGCTGACCCCGGCCCTGGTCCGCCCGCGCGCCATGGAGGGCACCGGCTTCCTCGGCCAGGCCGCGGAGAACGTGTACCACCTGGAGAAGGACGACTACTACCTGGTCGGCACCTCCGAGGTCCCCCTCGCCGCGTACCACATGGACGAGATCCTCGACGCGGACAAGCTGCCGATGCGCTACGCCGGTTTCTCGCCGTGCTTCCGCCGCGAGGCCGGCACGTACGGCAAGGACACCCGCGGCATCTTCCGCGTGCACCAGTTCGACAAGGTCGAGATGTTCTCGTACGTGGCTCCCGAGGACGCCGAGAACGAGCACCAGCGGCTCCTGGAGTGGGAGAAGCAGTGGCTGACCGGCCTCGAACTGCCCTTCCAGGTGATCGACGTGGCCAGCGGCGACCTGGGGTCCTCGGCCTCCCGCAAGTTCGACTGCGAGGCGTGGATCCCGACCCAGGGCAAGTACCGCGAGCTGACCTCGGCCTCGAACTGCGATGGTTTCCAGGCCCGCCGTCTGTCGGTCCGTATGCGCGACGGCAAGAAGGTCCAGCCGCTCGCCACGCTGAACGGCACGCTCTGCGCCGTCCCGCGCACCATCGTGGCGATCCTGGAGAACCACCAGCTCGCCGACGGTTCGGTGCGGGTGCCCGAGCTGCTGCGTCCCTACCTGGGCGGCCGTGAGGCTCTGGAGCCGATCTCCAAGTGACCAGCACCACCGGTTCGACGGGAGCGTCCGGGGCCACCGGGTCCGGGGCGTTCCCGTACAAGCTCGTCGCGACCGATCTCGACGGGACGCTGCTGCGTTCCGACGAGACGGTGTCGCCGCGCACGCGTGACGCGCTCGCCGCCGTGACCGAGCAGGGCGCCGCCCACATCGTGGTCACCGGGCGGGCGGTTCCCTGGACACGGCACATCCTCGACGCGCTCGGCTATCAGGGTCTCGCGGTCTGCGGTCAGGGCGCGCAGGTCTACCACGCGGGAGAACACCGCCTGCTCACGTCCGTGACGCTGGACCGGCAGCTCGCCGGGCTCGCGCTCGCCAAGATCGAGGCGGAGGTCGGCCCCCTGCTGCTGGCCGCGAGCCGCGACGGGCTGGACGGCGAGGTGCTGGTCGGCCCCGGCTACCGCCGGCTGGAGGGCGCGCTGCCGGTCGTCCCGATCAAGGACGCGGCGGACCTGTGGTCGGCGCCTCTGAACAAGGTGTACGTCCAGCATCCGGCGCTCACCGACGACGAGCTCGCGGCCGTGGCCGTGAAGGTCGCGGGCGGACTCGTCGGTGTCACGATGGCGGGCCCGGGTGTGGTGGAGCTGCTTCCGCTCGGCCTCTCCAAGGCGACAGGGCTGTCCCTGGCGGCCCGGCGCCTGGGCATCAAGGCCGCGGACACCATCGCCTTCGGCGACATGCCGAACGACCTCCCGATGTTCGCCTGGGCGGCCCACGGGGTGGCCATGGCCAACGCCCACGACGATCTCAAGGCGATCGCGGACGAGGTGACGTCCTCGAACGAGGAGGACGGGATCGCGGTCGTGCTGGAGCGGTTGCTGACGCGTTCGTAGCGTCGGCCGGACACACCGGGGCACGACCGCCGACGCGGTTGTGCCCCGTGCTTCCCGGTTGTGCGGAGGATGCGCGGATCGAACGCGCGCGGGGCTTCACCCCCGACCACGGCTTAGCAAGCCGGTGCCTTTCCACTCGGCCAATCCTCCGGGTGGGCGGCCCGCGCGTGACGCGCGCTCGAAGCGGCCGCCCCGGGCAACTCCCCCTGCGGAGCGGGTTCGACGGAGGTAGTGACTACTCCGGAACCTGCCGCGGGCTGCCCTGTCGGGAGCTCGACGAACTGCTCCTGATGAACATCGTCGCGCTCCTCTCCCCGTGTGTGGCGCCGACTCGACGCGGCGGCGTGCAGCAACCACTGTGCCCGTACACCGATTTGGGCGCCACTGATTAAAGGGCGCGGTCCCGGTGGCTCACTTGCGGCGCCATCTGCGCCGACGCCCCTTGCTGAAGAACCAGCCGGCGGGCGGCTCGTCGGAGCGCCAGGGCTGTGGATCGGGGCCCGCCTCGCGCCAGCGGGCGGCGAGCATGCGCGCGCGGGCCGACGGTTCGGTCGTCTCGGCGGCCCGTACGAAGTCCTCGTCGAGCACGAGGTCGTCCCACGGCTCCCCCGCCGGTTCCCTTCCCGGTTCCTCGGTCGTCATCCCCGTTCCTCCCGGCCGTACGTCCCCGTTCGGCCCAGTGTGCCGGGACCGGGGTGAAGCCGCTGTCAAGGAGAAAGTGGGCTCCCCGCGCGTGTGCCCGTGCCGGACACCGCGCGCGGGGAGCCCTCGTTCACTCCTCGCCGGCCAGGGTCAGCGACCGCAGCCGCTGTCCGGCGTACCAGGTGGCGAGGACGGTGACCACGATCAGCAGGACCGTCGCGGTCGGCAGGCTGACGTCCGAGGTGACGATGTCGCCGCCGGTCACCTTGTGCCCCACGGCGAGCGCCCACTGCTGGACGCTGAGGGTGCGCGCGCCGGACACCAGGGACCCGAACAGGGCCTCCCAGACGAGCGCGTAGACGAGCCCGAAGACCACCGCGTGCCGGGTCACGGTCCCGAGGAGCAGGAACATCGCGGCGTAGGCGATCGAGGCGACCAGGGCGGCCACCGTGTAGGCGACGGCGATCTGCTGGCCGTTGCCGTTGAGGATCATGCCCGCGATGAAGGTCGGCACCGCCGAGAAGGCCATGGTGACGGCGATCGCGACGATCAGCTTGGTGAAGATGATCGTGGGTCGCTTCAGGGGCTTGGCCAGCAGGTACACCACCGAGCCGTCGTCGATCTCGGGTCCGATCGCGCCCGTGCCGGCGATGACGCCGATGATCGGCACCATGGTGGCGAGGGCGAACCCGCCGAGCAGGTCCGAGGCCACCTGGTCGTCGGCTCCGGAGAAACTCCGGACGGCCAGGGAGATCACGATGAGCAGGACGGGCAGGACGCCGAGGATGAGGGCCCGCCGGCGGCCGAGCAGGCCCCGGTAGGTGAGCCGGGCGACTGTGGGGTCGTACATCTTGGGCCTCCTACGCCGCGACGAGATACGAGAAGACGGATTCCAGCGACTCGTCGGACGGCGACACCGTCAGCAGCCGGATGCCGTGCTCGCGCGCGACCTTCGGCAACAGAGTGGTGAACCGGCCGAAGTCGACGGCCTGGATGCGCAACGCGCCTTCGGCGAGGTCGACCTCGATGCCCGAGGTCGACGGGTCGGCGATGAGGGCGGCCGCCAGTGCCCGGTCGTCGCTGGAGCGGATCAGATAGCGGTGCGGGCGGTCGGTCATCAGCCGGCGGATGCGCCGGAAGTCGCCGCTCGCCGCGTGCCGTCCGGCGACGATCACCTCGATGTGGGCGGCGAGCTGCTCCACCTCTTCGAGGATGTGGGACGAGAACAGCACGGTGCGGCCCTCGTCGCCCATGCGGCGCAGCAGGTCCATGAGCTGCATGCGCTGGCGCGGGTCCATGCCGTTGAACGGTTCGTCAAGGAGCAGCAGCGAGGGGTCGTGGACCAGCGCGGACGCCATCTTCACGCGCTGGCGCATGCCCTTGGAGTACGTGGAGATCTTGCGGTCCTGCGCGTACTGCATCTCGACGGTGGCCAGCGCGCGGTCGGCGGCCTTCGGGCCGAGGCCGTGCAGTTCGGCGTTGGCGAGGACGAACTCGCGTCCGGTGAGGAAGTCGTACATCGCCTCGCGCTCGGGGACGATGCCGATGTGGCGGTAGATGTCCTCGTTGCGCCAGGTCGGCTTGCCGTCGAGGGTGACGGTGCCCGTGGAGGGGGCGAGGAAGCCGCCCATCATGTTGATGAGGGTGGACTTCCCGGCGCCGTTCGGGCCGAGCAGGCCGGTGACGCCGGGGCCGATGGTCATCGTGATGTCGTTGACCGCCACCACGTTGCCGAACCAGCGCGAGACGTGGTCGATGCTGAGCGTGGTCACAGCCCGGCCTTTCGGTAGCGGCGCATCAGGAGGCCGTAGCAGCCCGCGATGAGACCGAGGACGACGACGAGGTAGACGACGCCCTGCGCCGACGAGGGGCCCACCTCGCCGGGGAAGGCGGAGGAGGCGCCCAGGAAGGCCGTCTGGACTCCGTCGATGAGCGTGATGGGCGAGAAGAGCCCGATCCAGGGGACGGCCCCGCTGCTGGACCGCTCGAAGGCGATGGCCTGGACGGTGGAGACGGCTCCGTAGGAGATGGTCAGGGCGGCGATGACGGCCGCGATGCCGAAGCCGCGGCGCGGGGTGATCGCCGAGATGACCAGGGCGATGCCGGCGAAGAGCACGGACAGCAGGGCCACGGAGAGCAGTCCCTGTCCGAAGCCCTCGCTCTGGTCGGCGAAGTCGAGCTTCGCCAGCAGCGCGCCCACGTAGAGGACGACCAGCGGGGCGGCCGTGAGGATGAACAGCGCCGAGGCCAGGGCCGCGTACTTGGCGCGCACGTAGTCGGCGGTCTCTATGGGGCGCGAGAAGTACAGCGGGATGGTCTTGAAGCGCAGGTCCCGGGAGACCGCCTGGGGGCCCTGCGAGGCGACGTACAGGCCGATGACCGCCTGCATGATCACCGCGTAGCGCGTGTAGTCGACGGGCAGGTCCTTCGCCTTGGTGGCGACGGCGACGGCCACCATGATCAGTGCGGGGACGCACATGACCACGAAGAGCAGCATCGGCAGGACCTTGGACTTGACCGAGCGCCCGAGTCCGTAGGCGCCGCGCAGGGACTGCGAGTACAGGGAGCGGCGGGCGTAGGCGCGGCCGAGGCGCGGGCCGTCGTAGTTGCGGTAGCCGATGTTGTGGATACGGGTCTGCTCACCCGGCTGGGTGAGGGGGTGCTCAACCGCCATGGCCGACCGCCTCCTTCCGCTGGTCGTCGCTGTCGGTGAAGACCTCGGCGATGTGGTGTCTGCGCTGTTCCATGCGGACCAGCCCGAGGCCGAGGTCGGCGACGACGTCGCGGACAAGGTCGTAGGTGTCCTCGCTCTCGGTGGTGAGCAGCAGGATGTGTCCGGCGCCCGGCAGTCCGCCGCCGTCGTGGGTCTCGATCCCGCGCGCGTGGAGCACGTCGCGCACGGCGCTCGTGCCGTTCGGGTGCTCGTCGCTGTCGGTGACCTCGATGGCGAGGGTCGTCGTGGTCTTGGTGAAGTCCGTGGTGGAGCTGGAGCGCAGGAGCTTGCCGCCGTCGACGACCACGACGTGGTCGCAGGTGCGCTCCAGTTCGCCCAGGAGGTGCGAGGTGACCAGGACCGAGATGCCGAAGTCCGTGTGGATGCGGCGGATCAGTCCGAGCATGTCGTCGCGGCCGACCGGGTCCAGGCCGTTGGTCGGCTCGTCCAGGAAGACGAGCCGGGGGTCGTGGACGAGGGCCTGCGCGAGTTTGACGCGCTGCTTCATGCCCGTGGAGTAGCCGCCGATGGGGCGGTAGCGCTCCTCGTACAGACCGACGTGGCGCAGGGTGTCCGCGGTGCGCTCGCGGGCCGCGGCCGGCGGCAGTCCGGACATCCGCGCCATGTGGACGACGAACTCGGTGGCCGAGACGTCGGGCGGCAGGCAGTCGTGCTCGGGCATGTACCCGACCCGCTCGCGGATGGCGGCGCCTTCGGTGGCGACGTCGAGACCGAGCACGTGTGCGCGGCCCTCGGTGGCGGGGGACAGACCCAGCAGGATCTTGATCAGTGTGGACTTGCCGGCTCCATTGGCTCCGACGAGTCCGGTCACACCGGGCCCGACGTCCACGGAGAGCCGGTCAAGCGCGGTCACCCGGGGGTACCGCTTGCTCAGGCTTTCGGTCGCGATCACAGTCACGGTTCGACCGTAGTGGCGCAGACCACAGGGGTCGTCAGCCCACGGAGGTGGATCCGCGTCAGCCTCCAGTCGTACGGGCCCGTAGGGGTCAGCCTCAGGTACGGGTGCTTCCCGGCAGGGACCGGGGCGCACGCGGCGTGGGTGCTCGTCACGGAGGCCGGACGCGGCGTGAGACCGCGTGGTGGAGCAAGGCGACCACCTGCCCCCACTTGGTACTTGGCGAGGTTTTCGAGGCCAACACGAGGCGTACATGACAATTTGGACGCCCGTGTCGAACCATGATGAATTCGTAAAGCAAACGTGAAGTGTCTCACTTCCCGGTTTCGCTTGGTTGGCCGATCTTGCGGGCTTTATCCGCCTGTGAATCCCTGGTTAACGAATGAGGGGGCCCGTATCTTGCGACCTGATCGCTTGATCAAACGTGTCCAGTGCCGGCCCAATGCGGCTTGGCAGGGGAGTAATTCATATGAATATCTACGGGGGGAGACGCCGGCTGCGCACAGTCGGCGTCGTGCTCTCCGCTGCCTTAGTACTGGCAGCGAGCGCATCCAACGGAGCCATGGCAGCGGCCGGCGAGAGCGCCGACACTTCGGCCGCCGACGCGGCGAAGGCCGGCTCAGCCGCCGACAAGGGCGGGGCGGCCGCGGCCGCCGGGGACGACGGCGGTGATGACGCCAGGGCGCTGGCCGAGGCGGCGCGCACGGGCAAGCCCGTGGAGATCACCTCACAGCGTGGTGAGAGCAGTGAGGTGTACGCCACTCCGGAGGGGCACTTGGAGGCCCGCGAACATCTGCGGCCGGTGCGGACCCGGGTGGACGGCGAGTGGCGGGACATCGACACCACTGTGACCCGCGAAACGAACGGAACGGTGGTCCCCAAGGCCACGACCGTCGGTCTGACCTTCTCCGGCGGAGGTTCGGCCCCCCTGGTGAGGATGACGAAGGACGGCCGTGAACTGGCGCTGTCCTGGCCCCAGGACCTGCCCTCCCCGAAGCTGGCGGGAAACACCGTCACCTATCCGGATGTGCTGCCCGACGTCGATCTGCGGATGACGGCGCAGCAGGACGGCTTCTCTCAGCTCTTGGTCGTCAAGTCGGCCGAAGCCGCGGCGAATACGGAACTGAGCGAGTTACGGCTGAAGCTGGACGCCGGCGGTATGCGGGTCGAGAAGACCGGTGACGGCGGCCTGGCGGCGATCGACCCGGGTGCCGGGAGCGCGGTCTTCGAGGCCCCCCGCCCCGTGATGTGGGACTCCAGCACCCAGGCACCCGGCACCGCGACCCCGTCGCCGTCCGCCACCGGGCTCGCCGGAACGTCTTCGCCGAAGGCGTCGCGGGGCTCGGTGGCCGCGGCTCCCGGTACCGACGCCGGCTCGACCAAGTCCACCGCCTCCGAGGCCGGGTCGGACGGTTCCGAGGCCGTGGCCGCCGAGTCAGGGAACGTGGCGCCGGTCGCGGTGAAGGTTCCCGCCGCGCAGGACGCGCTGGTGCTGACGCCGGACCAGGACGTACTCAAGGGCAAGAGCACGGTGTACCCCGTGTTCATCGACCCCCAGTGGTACTCCCCGAAGGCCTCGGCATGGACGATGGCCTCCAAGTACTGGGCGTCGTCGCCGCAGTGGAAGTTCAACGGCGATTCGGACGCGGGCCTCGGGTACTGCAACTGGTCGTACTGCGCGCCGTACGACACCAAGCGGCTCTTCTACCGCATCCCGACCTCGAAGTTCGCCGGCCGGACCGTGCTTCAGGCGGAGTTCGTGGTCCGCAACACGTGGTCGGCCTCCTGCTCGGCACGGAGTGTGGAGCTGTGGCGCACCAAGGACATCTCCTCGTCGACGACGTGGAACTCGCAGAACGCCGACGGGTTCTGGATCGATCAGCTCAGGACGCAGTCCTTCGCCTACGGATTCACGGACTGTGCCGCGAAGGACGCGGAGTTCGACGTGAAGTCCGCCGTGCAGCAGGCGGCGGACAAGAAGTGGTCGACGATGACCTTCGGCATGAGGGCGGCGAGCGAGTCCGACGGGTACGGCTGGAAGCGGTTCTCGGACGACGCCTACCTCAGGGTGCAGTACAACCGTCCGCCGCCGCAGGTCAAGATGTCGCAGCTGACCATGGAGTACGGCGGATCGTGCAAGGGCCCCTCGAGCGCTGCTCGGGTGCGGACGCTGGGCAAGATCTACGCGAACGATGTCACCGATCCCGACGGGGACTCCGTCTCCGTGGAGTTCCGGGCGAGTTGGGACACCGGTGACGGCAAGGGTGTGGTCACCCGCTGGAAGTCCGGTCCGACGACCACGAAGAAGTCCGGTTCGGACTTCGCGATCGGCTTGCCGTCCTCCATCCCCGCCAACAAGTCGGTGAACTGGTACGTCCATTCCTACGACGGCGCCCAGTACTCACCGTGGTCGTACACGGGCGACCCGACCGCCTGCTACTTCGTGTACGACACCAGCGTGCCGAAGGCGCCGACCATCTCCTCCGCCGTCTACCCGGCCTCGAACCCCGAGGACCCCGACGACCCCTGGTACGACGGCATAGGCCAGTACGGCGACTTCGTGATCACCGGTGCCGTTTCCGATGTGACCAAGTACTGGTACGGCATCAACGGCGACCCGGTGTCCACCAACACGGTCACCACCTCGGGCGGCGCGGCCAGGACCATCCCGGTGCTGCCGGTGAAGCCGGGCCTCAACACCTTCACGGCGCGGTCCTTCGACGCCGCCGGGAACGGCTCCGAGATCCGCACCTACCAGTTCCGGGTCAAGGCGGGGCAGCCCGAACGAGCCGACTGGTCCATGGACGAGGCGGCCGGCGCCACCCAGGCTGCGGGCAGCGCGCCCGAACAGAACGCGACCCTGCACGGCGGCCCGACGCCGAACGTGGACGGCAAGGTCGGCAAGGCCGTGCAGTTCGACGGCATCGACGACTACGCCGCCACCGACACCGCCACCATCAACACCGACATCAGCTTCTCCGTGTCCGCCTGGGCGAAGCTGTCCGCCATGCCGTCCGGAGCGGCCGTCGTGGCCTCCCAACGAGGCAACAACGCACCCGGCTTCGAGTTGTACTACTCCAAGGGGTACGACCGCTGGGTGTTCAACCAGTACACCTCCGACAGCACCAGTGCCACCCCCGTCCGGGCCATGCAGGCCGCCGCGGGTGGAGCCAAGGCCGGGGAGTGGACCCATCTGGTCGGCGTCTACTCCGCGAGTGAGCAGCAGCTCAAGCTGTACGTCAACGGCACGCTGGCCGGAACCACGCCGTACAGCACGCCCTGGAACGCCAGGCGCGGCATGCTGATCGGCTCCAGCTACTTCAACGGCGCGACGACGAGCTACTTCCCCGGCGCCGTCGACGAGGTGAAGACCTTCGAGAAGCCGTTGTCGGCGGCCGACGTCTCAAGCCTCTACAACTCGAACGCGCTCAGCGTCGGCCGCCCCGCCCGCGCGGACTTCCACATGGACGACGCCGCCGACGCCACCGCTCTGAGCGGCCGGGCCGATGTGAACCCCGCGGTCCTCAAGGGCGGTGCCACCACGGGCGCGGCGGGTATCGACGGCAACGCGCTCACCCTGGACGGGACCGACGACTACGCCATCACCAGCGGCCCGCACATCAACACCTCGTACAGCTTCGCCGTATCGGCCTGGGTGAAGCTGTCGAAGACCAAACCGACGCACGCCGCGACCGTCTTCTCGCAGACCGGCACCACGGTGACGGGGCCGGAGCTCTACTACTCCAACTCCTACGACCGCTGGGTGTTCAACCAGCACAGCGCCGACACCGCCGACTCCACGGTGGTGAGGGCCGTACAGCCCGACGGCACCACCGCGTATGGCGGCGAGTGGACCCATCTGGTCGCTGTGCAGGACACCGTGGCCGACAAGCTGTCGCTGTACGTCAACGGGACGCTGGCGGGTTCTGTCGCCCTGCCTCCCACCTGGTACGCCGGCGGCTCCGTGCAGATCGGCGCCAGCGCGTTCCAGACCGTGCCCACCTCGTTCTTCCCCGGCCAGATCGACGACGTGCGGCTGTACGACCGGCCGGTGTCCGCCGGCGAGGTGCAGCAGTTGTTCAAGCAGCGCGCGGTGGTCAAGGGACGCTGGAAGTTCGAGACGGCCGGCGGTACTCCGCCGACCTCGCCCGACGCCTCGTCCTCCGGTAACGCCATGACCCTCTACAACGGCGCCCAGACGGGCTCCGGTTGGGTCGACGGCGCCGTCACCCTCGACGGCACCGACGACTACGCCGCTGCCTCCGTGGTACCGGTGGACACCAGCGCCAGCTTCACCGTCAGCGCCTTCGTCCAGACGGCCGCGACCCCGACGAGCCCGGTCACCGTGATCAGCGCTCCCGGCGCCAAGAAGAGCGCGTTCGCGGTGCGTTACGAACCCAGCGCCACCCCGGCCACCGATCCGGGCCGCTGGCGGATCGCCACGGCCGACTCCGACAGTGACTCCGCCGCTGTGGCGGACATCGGCAACGGCATGTTCTACAGCCCCACCGACTGGAACCACGTGGCGCTCGTCTACGACGGTTTCTCCAAGCAGATCAGTCTCTACGTCAACGGCGAGCTCCAGGAGACCGCCTGCGCGGACACGGACGACGACGGGGTCCAGGACGACCCGAACTGCACCGACACCGTCTCGTGGGACGACAACGTACTGACCTACAAGGCCGCCAAGACCTTGCAGCTCGGCCGTGACACGACCGGAACCACCTCCGGTCAGTACTTCCCCGGTTCGCTCTCCGACATCTGGGTCTTCCAGGGCGCGCTGACCGAGACCCAGATCGATCACCTCGCCGTCGGCATGCCCGGCGTGGCGACCGCCGTACCCAGCGGCGACTGACCGACGCGGCGACCTGGGATCGGGCCGGCCGCCGTACGCGGCCACGCGGTAGGCGCGCTTGTGTCCGCCACCCTGGTGGCGAACGGTCACACGACCGGAATTGTTAC
>NZ_JBSFZS010000080.1:0-37989 GCF_053600395.1 Streptomyces sp. NPDC005070
CGGTGGCCCCGAGGTCACCACTGTCGTCACCGGCGCCGCCGCCGTGGCCGGTGCGCCCACCGTGGCGGCCCCCCTCGGCGTGCCCCGGACCACCGCCCGTTCCGGTAGTCATTCCGACAGCCGTTCCCGTGGCTGTTTCCGGCGGTGGGCCGGCCGTGTCCGTGCGGGGCCCGCTTAGCATCGTCGAGGAGGGTGACCGGGGAGTCCGGCCCGGTCCGTGGTCGAGTTCCGAGGAAGGGGCGCCATGGTGGGGGCAGCGGACAGGGCGAAGCGGCCGCCGCGGACCAGCGTCTGGCTGACGGACAAGGCCCCCCGCGGCCGGACCGCCCGGGGCGGTGGCCAGCCGTCCGGGCTCGACCGGGAGCGGATCACCGCGGCCACGGTGCGGTTGCTGGACGCGGAGGGTCTGGCGAAGTTCTCCATGCGGCGGCTGGCGGCCGAGCTGAACGTCACCGCGATGTCCGTGTACTGGTACGTCGACACCAAGGACGAGCTGCTGGAGCTCGCGCTCGACGCCGTGATCGGTGAACTGGAGCTGCCGGACGCCGAGTCGGAGGAGGGCTGGCGTGATCAGCTTCGGGGGCTGGCGACCGGGTACCGGGCGCTGCTGGTGCGCCACCCGTGGGTGTCGGCGCTGATCGGGAACCTCCCGAACATCGGGCCGAGTTCGATGGCGTTCTCGGCGTGTGTGCGGCAGGTGATCCAGGACACCGGGATGCCGTCGTACGGGCGGACGGGGGCGATGTCGGCGGTGTTCCAGTTCGTGTACGGGGCGCACTTCGCCGGTGCGGAGACGCGGGAGCGGGACTTCGGGTTCGCGCTGGAGTTGCTGATCGCGGGTATCGAGGCGAAGGTGCCGCCCGTCTGACGCGCCGGGTGCGGGTGCGGGTGCGGTTCCGGTCCGGTTCCGGTCCGGTGGTGGGGCGGGGCCGTGCCGGTGCATCAGCCCGTCGCCGTTGGACGGAGAGGTGGGCGTCGGTGGCGACGGGCATCGATGTACCGGCACGGCCCCTCGCGCTGGATTCCGGCCGCGGGTACGCGATTCGTCCCGAAGATTCAGCCCCGGTCGGCGAAAGTTCAGCCCCTCCGGCGATTGAGGAGCGGGGCGGGTAGGGGCGGAGGGGGCGAAAAGGGGGTGGCCCAGCCGGGCAGGTCAGTCCTGGGGGGCCAGGTGGGCCGGGAAGCCGCCGGTTGCCACCGGGCCCCAGCGGGTGGGGGTGATCCGGATGATCGACTTGGCCTGCTTGCGCATCGCCGCGCGGTACTCGTCCCAGTCGGGATGCTCACCGGCGATGTTCCGGTAGTACTCGACAAGGGGCTCGACGGAGTCCGGGGAGTCGATCACCTCGGCGGTCCCGTCGACCTGGACCCAGGGCCCGTTCCACTCGTCGCTGAGGACGATCAGACCGACCCGCTCGTCCCGCTTGGCGTTACGGGTCTTGGCACGCTCGGGATACGTCGAGACGACGATGCGGCCCGAGTCGTCGACCCCACAGGTCAGCGGGGACCCCTGGGGCCCGCCGTCGGCGCGGCGGGTGAGCAGGATCGCCCGGTGGCGGGGGCGTACGAAGTCCAGCAACTCGTCCAGGGAGACGGAGGTGTTCGTCGCGATAGTGGGTGCCATGCGATCAGCGTAGGGCGCGTGCCCCGCGATCGCCCGCGGGGCGGGCCGGTGGGCGGCACCCGACCTCGGCGAAGCGGCTAAAGTGCTCTTCGTCCTGTGCTCGCAGTCGGGAATGTGCTGCGGAGCTCTCCTGCGCATGGCCGTATGGCCTTGCATGCCGAAGAGGTTCGTGGTGGCTGCGTCTGAGTTTTCTGAATTGTCCCGTTCTGATACGGATTTTGAGCTGGCCGAGGGCCTCACGGCCGCCGCTCAGCAGTTGCACGAGACAGCGAGTCCCCACGCCACTCTGCGCACCGCCGTCCGGCTGGCCGTGCGCATCCTGCCCGGCGTCGAGTACGCCGGCATCTCCGTCATCGAGCCCAAGGCCCACCGGCAGACGCTGGCCTGGACGGACGAGGTCGTCCGTTCCGCCGACGCCCTGAACGCGGGCCGTGAGCATCCCCCGTACTGGAACCGGCTGTGGACGGCTCCGGTGGCCCGGATCGAGGACAGCGCCGCGACGGGCGGCGACGGGGATCTCGCCCTGTCGGGCCTCGGGCTGCGGTCGGTGCTGTCGCTTCGGCTGCGGGCCGACCGGCGCCGGCTGACCGTCCTGACCGCGTACGCGCGGGCCCCGCGCGCCTTCGACGAGTCGGCCACCCGGATAGGGCGGCTGTTCACCGCGCACGTCGGCATCGCGCTGGACTCGGCGACCTTGCGCGAACAGCTCACCGAGGCGATGCGCACCCGGGACCTGATCGGGCAGGCCACCGGCATCCTCATGGAGCGCCTCGACATCGACGCGTCCGAGGCGTTCGACAGCCTCGTGCGCACCTCCCAGCGGGAGAACGTCAAGCTCCGTGACCTGGCCCGACGGATCGTCGACGCCAGCGAGGGCGAGTGAGCCGGGCTCAGACGGCCGGCAGGGACTCGCCCTGCACGGCCTGGATGTCGAGCTCCACCCTCAGGGTCGTGCCGATGGCGGAGATGCCCGCCTGGACGATGTGGTTGTAGTGCAGGGCGAAGTCCTCGCGGTGGAGTTCGGCGGTCGCGCGGAACGCGGCGCGGGTTCCGCCCCAGGGGTCGCCGCCGGTGCCGAGGTAGGCGAGGTCGAGGTCGACGGGACGGACGACACCGTGCAGGGTGAGCTCGCCGTGCACGGTCCAGCGGTCGGAGCCGGCCGGTGTGAGACCCGTCGAACGGTAGGTGATGAGCGGATACTTCTCGACGTCGAGGAAGTCCGGCGACTTCAGATGCCCGTCGCGCATGCCGTTGCCGGTGTCGATGGAGGCGGCCGTGATCGTCGCCTCGACACGGGAGGCGGTCACGTCGCCGGGGGCGATCTCGATGCGACCCGTGAAGTCCGTGAAGCGGCCGTGCACGCTGGAGATGCCCAGGTGCTGGGCGACCGCGCCCACGGAGGAGTGCGCCGGGTCGACGGTCCACGGTCCCGGCGGGGGCAGTTCGGTGCCGCCGCGGCGGGCCAGCGTCACCTGGCCCACCTCGGCCCGGCCGGCCGCCGTGACGATGGCCCCGGAGGCGGCGGGCGCGTACCCGAGCGCGGTCACGATCACGGTGTAGGCGCCCGGCGCGAGACTCGTGGTGTCGCGTACGGCTCCGTCGGTGTCCGCCTCGGCCCGCAGCACCTGCGTGCCGGTCGAATCGGTCACCGTGACCACCGCGTGCGACACGGCCCATCCGTCCCGTGTGCGGATCTTCGCGGTCAGTCCCATGGCAGTAACTCCTTGCGATGAACCAATGAAAAAAGACCGGCCCGTGGGGGCGCACCTCCGCTCAGAGTGCGCGCGTCCCACGGGCCGGGGCTCGGACTACTCGCCGGGGTGGGCGAGTTCGATGTCGTGGTCGTCCGCTCCACGGCCGCCGACGGTCAGCGCGGTCGCCACCGGCGGGTAGCCCGCCGCGATGACGGTGTACTCGCCGCCGTCCAGATCGGTGAAGGCATACGCCCCGTCGCCGCCGGTCCTGGCCGTGCCGACCACGTTTCCGGCCGCGTCCACCAGCGTCACGCGGGCGTCCGACAGCGGGCCGTGCGGGGCCCGTACGACACCCTGGACCTGGGCGCCCGCATCGAGGTCGACCTCGACACGGGTGACGCCGGTCCCGCCGACCTCGACGGGCAGCGCCCGCGGCCGGTGACCCGCGGCGTTCACCGCGACCGTCACCACGCCGGGCACCAGCTCGGCGAAGGCGAACTCGCCCTGCTCACCGGTGGTTCCGGTGGCCAGCACGTCGCCGCGCACGTCGGTCACGACGACCATGGCGTCCTTGACCGGGGACGCCCCCTCGGCGGCCCGGACGACACCGCTCAGCCCGCTGGTGCCGCTCAGCAGGATGTCGTACGCCAGCGGCTCGTCGTGCACGACGATCGTCGCGGCCTGCGGCTGGAAGCCGTCGGCGGAGGCGATCAGGACGTACGAGCCCACACCGGGCGCGTCGACGGCGTAGGAGCCGTCGGCCTGCGCGACCGAGCGGCCGAGCTGGCGTCCCTCGGGCGAGATCAGCGTGACCGCGGCCTGTGGCACGGGCGCGCTCTCGGCGCCGCGGACCTGACCGTGCACCCGGATGCCGCCGGACGCGGGCCGGGGGTCGCCCTCCCGCGTCGCGGTGGCGACGGCGCCGAGCTGCCGGGCGCCCTCGGGAGCTGCCTCGGAGACGGCCTCGGTGGTGGCGACGGCCGGGGCGAGGGCCGCGGTGGCCGCGGCCTCGACGGCCTCGACGGCCTCGGCGACGGGCGCCTCGGTGGCCGGGGCCCCGGACTTCTCCGCGGCGGTCTGGGCCAGCGCGCCGGACGTCCGCAGCGGGACCTCCTTGATGAACATGACGATGAGGAACGCGATCAGCGCCATGGCGGAGGCGATCAGGAAGACGTCCGCGATGCCGTGGCCGTACGCGCTCTCCATCACGGTACGCAGCGGCGCGGGCAGCTTGTCCATGTCCGGGATGCTGGAGCTGGAGTCCGAACCGGAGCCCAGGGCCGCGTACTTGGGGCCGAGGTCGGTCAGCCCGTCCTTCACGTAGTGGGTGATCCGGTTGGCCATGACCGCGCCGAGCGCGGAGACACCGATCGCACCGCCGAGGGAACGGAAGAACGTCACCGTGGAGCTCGCCGAGCCGAGGTCTGCCGGCGCCACCTGGTTCTGCGTGGAGAGCACCAGGTTCTGCATCATCATGCCGATGCCGAGACCCAGCAGCGCCATGAAGATCGCGATGTGCCAGTAGGCCGTGTCGTAGCGGATCGTGCCGAGCAGGCCTAGGCCCGCGGTGACCAGGAAGCCGCCGCTGACCAGCCAGTACTTCCACCGGCCCGTCTTGGTGATGACCTGGCCGGAGACCGTGGAGGAGATGAACAGGCCGCCGATCATCGGGATCGTCATGACACCCGACATCGTCGGGGACTTGTCCCGGGCCAGCTGGAAGTACTGGCTGAAGAAGACGGTGCCGGTGAACATCGCGACACCGACGAACAGCGACGCGAGGGAGGAGAGGGTGATCGTGCGGTTGCGGAACAGCCGCAGCGGGATGATCGGCTCGCTCGCCCTGGACTCGACAAGGACGAACAGCAGGCCGAGGACGATCGCGCCGGCGATCATCGTGTACGTCTGCCACGAGATCCAGTCGTACTTGTCACCGGCGAAGGTGACCCAGAGCAGCAGCAGCGAGACCGCGGCGGAGATGAAGAACGCGCCGGCCCAGTCGACCTTCACGTCCCGCTTCACCACGGGCAGGTGCAGGGTCTTCTGGAGCACGATCAGTGCGATGACCGCGAACGGCACACCCACGTAGAAGCACCAGCGCCAGCCGAGCCAGCTCGTGTCGGTGATGACGCCGCCGAGCAGCGGGCCGCCCACCGTTGCGACGGCGAACGTCGCGCCCAGGTAGCCGGAGTAGCGCCCGCGCTCACGCGGGGAGATCATCGCGGCCATCACGATCTGCGCCAGGGCGGACAGACCGCCGACGCCGATGCCCTGGACCACACGGCAGGCGATCAGCATGCCGGGGTTCTGGGACAGACCGGCGGCGGCCGATCCCAGTACGTAGATGATCAGCGCTATCTGGACGAGCGCCTTCTTGCTGTACAGGTCGGACAGCTTGCCCCAGAGAGGCGTGGTCGCGGTCATGGCCAGCAGCGAGGCGGTGACGACCCAGGTGTAGGCGGACTGGCCGCCGCCCAGGTCGCCGATGATCTCGGGGAGCGCGTTGGTGACGATCGTCGACGACAGGATCGCGACGAACATGCCGAGCAGTAGCCCGGAGAGCGCCTCCATGATCTGCCGGTGCGTCATCGGAGCGCCGTCGGCGCCTCCGTGCTTGGCGTGAGAGCCCCGCACACCGGCTGGTGTGGTCGTTGCCATGGGCTTCCTTTTCTTCCGTGTCTACGCGGGTGTACGGGTGGTCGGTTCTGATACGTCTGTCGCGTACGGGGGAGGGTGCGCGGGCGTCCACTGCGGGGAGCGGCAGTCGCCGAAGCTCTCGCGCAGCCGGCCCATCAGCTCGATGAGCAGCCCGACCTCGTCGTCGGACCAGTGGCTCAGCCGGTCGGAGAGCAGTCGTGACGTGCGCTGGGACAGCTCGTCGAGCTGGGCGTGTCCGGCCGCGGTGAGGCGCAGGATGCGTGAGCGTTTGTCCGCCGGGTCGGGGGACCGTTCGATCCAGCCACGGTCGGCGACGTGCGCGACGTGGCGGCTGGTCACCGACATGTCCACGGACAGCAGCTCCGCGAGCCTGCTCATCCGCATCTCGCCGTACCGGCCGAGCAGGGTGAGCACGGCGGCGGATCCCGCGGGGCAGTCGGGCGGCAGGATCCGTCCCATGCCCCGCTTCACGGCACCGATGGCGCTGAGCTGACGAGCCAGTTCCTCGTACTGCGCCTGCTCGGCCATCGCACCCCCTCATTCGTTGCTTAGGGCAACCATAAAGAAGTTGGTTGCCGCAGGCAAACGAGTTCGGGGCTTCAGGAATAAAAAGTTGGCAAAGGCAAGTGTTGGCGAACGGAAACGTGCGGGCGGGAGGGGGGATCGGGAGGGAGATGAGGACGGGATGGCCGTCGAGGTGAGGAGGCGGCGCGAAGGTGGTGTGCGTGCTGGTCGCGGGTAGTGTGCGGTCGCGTCACGATCGGCGTGAAGAGGAACCCGGCACTTGGGCAGCCCGCGCGCATTCGCTAGGGTCCGGCCTATGGCAAACACCCAGGGCCCCGAGGGCAACTACGACCCCGCGGGCAGCACTCAGATGTTCCGTGCGTTCGTCGACGAGGCCCCCCAGGGCCGGCAGCAGCAGGCGGCCGCTCCCGCGGGCCCCCGCGTGGGTCTGATCGTCGGCGTCGTCCTCGCCGTCGCGGTCGTCGCCGCGGTGGCCTGGCTCGCCCTCATGTGATCGGCCGGGACCGTGTGACCGCGCGGGAACGCGCGGGCGTGCGGGACCCGTAAGCGCCGGGAGCCGTGCGGGATCGTACGACCGTGGGTGACCGGCGAGTTCCGTGCGGGACGGTACGACGGTGCGTGAACCGTGGGTTCCGTGCGGGACGGTACGGCCATCGGTGTCGGCGTGGCCGGCGGGTGAGCGGGGCGGCGTGACCTGGCAGGGCCACGCCTCTACTTCCACGCGACGGACACGTCCTGTGTCTCGACGTGCATGCCCAGCGGCACCCGCCAGGAGTCGACGCACACCGTCCAGGTCCCGCTCCTCCTCGCACCGGCGGCGATCGGCGCCGGAAGGGACTCGGTCGACAGGATCGTCGCCCATTCGATCCCGAGCGCCCCGATGATGTGCGTCCCGAAGGTCACCGTGCCCGAACGGACCTCCGTACCACCGGTGTTGCTGAAGGAGAGGGTGACCTTCTCGCACCACCGCCGATCGGTGGCCGTGCGCGCGGGCTCGCTCACGGCGAGCACGGCGGGCCGGGCACTCGCCGTCGGGCCGGGCGCGGGCGGCGTCGAAGAACTTCCCGAACTTCCGCCCGTACGGCCGGAGTCGGCACCGGAGGACGAGCCGGTCGACGAACCGGCAGACGAACCGGAGGGCGAAGAGGACCCGCCGTCGGCGCCGGTTCCCGTGGAACCTTCCGTGCCGGTCCCGGAGCCGCCCTCGCCGACACCCGAGCCGCCCGGACCGGCCGTCGAACCGTCCGCGTCACCCGCGCCGTCCGTCGAGGCCCCGCCGCCCGGACCCGTGGCCGAAGGCTCCTTGCCTGACCCGGAACTCCCCCTGCTCCCACTGGGGTTGGTGCCGTCCAGGGGTGCCAGGGACACCTCCCCCGACGGTGCCACCGCCGCCCCCGACACCCGCGGGGAGCCGTCCGCGGCCCCGACGGCGGCATAACCGCCGTCCCCGCCGCTCCCGCACGCGGCCAGCAGCCCGCCCAGACACAGCACGGCCGCCGAGGTGCTCACCAGGAGACCTCGGCGACCGCTTGTCGATCCGTGACGCATCGGCTCGTGACGCATCGCGCCAGTGTGGCTGACGACCCGTCAATTATGAACCCCGCGTGGGACGGTCAGTCGGAGATGAGGCCTTCCCGGAGCTGCGCCAGCGTGCGGGTGAGCAGCCGGGAGACGTGCATCTGCGAGATGCCGACCTCCTCGCCGATCTGCGACTGGGTCATGTTCGCGAAGAAGCGGAGCATGATGATCCGGCGCTCGCGGGGCGGCAGCTTGGCGAGCAGCGGCTTGAGCGACTCGCGGTACTCCACGCCCTCCAGCGCGGTGTCCTCGTAGCCGAGACGGTCCGCGAGGGAGCCCTCGCCGCCGTCGTCCTCGGGGGCGGGCGAGTCCAGCGACGACGCCGTGTACGCGTTGCCGACGGCGAGACCGTCGACCACGTCCTCCTCGGACACCCCGAGAGCCACGGCGAGTTCGGCGACCGTCGGAGAACGGTCGAGCTTCTGCGAGAGCTCGTCGCTGGTCTTGGTGAGGGCGAGCCGCAGCTCCTGGAGCCGGCGCGGAACGCGGACGGACCAGGAGGTGTCACGGAAGAACCGCTTGATCTCACCGACGACGGTCGGCATCGCGAAGGTCGGGAACTCGACACCGCGTTCGCAGTCGAAGCGGTCGATCGCCTTGATCAGGCCGATGGTGCCGACCTGGACGATGTCCTCCATCGGCTCGTTGCGGGAGCGGAAGCGGGCCGCCGCGTACCGGACGAGCGGGAGGTTGAGCTCGATGAGGGTGTCCCGGACGTAGCCGCGCTCAGGGCTGTTCTCGGCGAGTGCCGCCAGCCGCAGGAACAGGGAGCGGGAGAGGGTCCGGGTGTCGATGGCGCCCGAGGACTCGGGGACCGGAGCGGCTACCGGGGCCTCGGCGGCAGGGACGTCGTGAAGCGCGGCGTGCGCCTCGGGCACTGCGTCGCTCTTGGTGAGCGTGAGCACCTTCGAGCTGCCCTGATCTGCGGACATGCCACCCCCTTTGGGTCGCGGACGGTCGCGGCAGTCGCTCCCGTCGGAGGAACGCAGCCTCCACCTGAATACCGGAGGCGAGGCCGCGGCAAACGCGCTGCCGGAAGAATGTCACATGTCGGCAACACGCTGTAGAGACTTGTCGACATGTAGAGGGTGGATCGGCCCTGGAAAAAGGGGGTCTGACAGATAATCAGCGCTGAACCGACGTAAAAAACGACCTTGGGCGATTAGCTCGTTCCGGTCACGCCTCGATCCTGTTTGCGGATCGAAGACGCGCGAAGCTGCGGGCGAGGAGCCTTGACACATGCATCTGGGAAACACCCAGCTCCGCGCTGATCTGTGACTGGGTGAGGTTGCTGTAGTAGCGGAGGAGCAGGATCCGCTGCTCGCGTTCGGGCAGTTGTACGAGCAGATGCCGTACGAGGTCGCGGTGTTCGACTCCGTCGAGCGCGGGGTCCTCGTATCCGAGCCGGTCGAGCAGCCCCGGCAGTCCGTCGCCCTCCTGGGCCGCTTCGAGGGAGGTCGCGTGGTACGACCGTCCGGCCTCGATGCAGGAGAGCACCTCCTCCTCGGTGATGCGCAGCCGTTCGGCGATCTCCGCGGTGGTGGGCGAGCGCCCGAAGGCGGTCGTCAGGTCCTCGGTGGCGCTGTTCACCTGCACCCACAGCTCGTGCAGCCGGCGCGGTACGTGGACGGTGCGAACGTTGTCACGGAAGTACCGCTTGATCTCGCCGACGACCGTCGGCATCGCGAAGGTCGGGAACTGCACGCCGCGGTCCGGGTCGAAGCGGTCGATGGCGTTGATCAGGCCGATGGTGCCGACCTGGACCACGTCCTCCATCGGCTCGTTGCGGGAGCGGAAGCGGGCCGCCGCGTACCGGACGAGCGGCAGGTTCGCCTCGATCAGGGCGCCGCGGACCCGGTTGTGCTCGGGGGTGCCCGGCTCCAGCACCTTGAGCTCGCCGAAGAGCACCTGGGTGAGGGCCCGGGTGTCGGCGCCCCGGCGCCGCTCCTGAGGGGCCTCCTGGACCGTTTCGGGGGCGGCCGGGGGGCCCTGGGTGCCCGGTGCGGCGTTCGGTGCCGTGGTCTGCGTCATGGACTGTGCCGGGGGTGACGGCGGGGCGGAGGCGAGGGCCGTCGCCCGGTCCTGGGCCGGGGCTTCCTCCTGGGGCGGCGCAGTACTGGCCGACAAGGTCAACGCCACCTCTTCGTTCGTCAACGATCCGTCGACGTATCCGTCAACTCATCCGTCAAAAGCGGTCATAGCATCACAAGACATGTGCACTGTGTGCAAGCACCGCATAACGCCGTGTTGAGGGTGAATTGGAGGTGAGTTGGGGTTCAAGACGTCGAAAACCCCTGACCGGTTGCGGTCAAGGGCTCGGTAAGAGTGTGCGATCAAAAATGGTCAGAACGGATAGTCGGCGATCACCCAGGTGGCGAACTCGCGCCAGAGAGCGACACCGGCCGTGTGGGCCGGGTGCTCCAGGTAACGCTTGAGGGCGTCGGCGTCCTCGACGGCGGCGTTGATGGCGAAGTCGTACGCGATGGGACGGTCGCTGATGTTCCACTCGCACTCCCAGACCCGCAGCTCGGGGATCTGCTCGCCGAGCGCGCGGAAGGCGGCGACACCCTCGGCGACGCGGGGCTCGTCGCGGCCGACGCCGTCGTTGAGCTTGAAGAGGACCAGATGGCGGATCACGGGTACTCCCTGATGATGAGGTGGTTCATCGCTCGGTCACGCCCTCGCGGGGGCGCGCCTCGCTCCGTCGGGCCTGCTCGGTGCCGGGTGCGCGGAGTCCCTGGCGCGCCGGCGTCGGTGCCTGACGTCAGTTCTTCGCTCCGTCGGCGATCCAGGTCATGAAGTCGCCTATCGCCCCGGCGGCGCTGGATATGCCCTCGAACGCTATCTGGACGTAGTCGGCGGCCTTGGCCGGATCCGTGATGATCACGTAGAGCGCGAAGACCACGAGCACGTAGATGGCGATCTTCTTCGAATTCACCGCCATGGCGGCCTCCCCTGTGACTCCTGCGCCCGTCGGCCCCCTGCTGCCGGCGGTGAGTGTAACCTTCACGCCGCCTTTAAGGACCAACGGCCCGCTGGTAGAGGTCCTTTGCGGGGCCTGAGCGGCGTTCTCGCGGTCCAGGATGGAAGGGAGCCCCGGCAGGAACCGTCAGGAGTCCACGGGGCCCGGAGGGACCCCACTGTGGGGTTCTCGCCGCCCGACTTCCCCCGAGACGGCGGCGTGGACTTGCGGGTCCCTTCGTGGGGGAAGGGGCGCCCCCGAATTGCGCTCCTTCCCCCTCCTCTGTGGGAGCGGAGAACCCTTTCGGGTACGGAAGCCCCGGCGACCGAGCGGCGCCGGGGCTCCTCCGTGTCACGGCCTCCGCGTCACGGCCTCCGCGATGTGGCCCCCGGGATGTGGCGTCTGCGTCGCGCCCTTGCGGAGCCCCGGCCCGGAACGCAAGAAGGGCCCCGTCTTTCGACGGGGCCCTTCGGAAGCGGTAGCGGAGGGATTTGAACCCTCGGTGACTTGCGCCACACTCGCTTTCGAGGCGAGCTCCTTCGGCCGCTCGGACACGCTACCGAGGGAGACCTTACCCCAAGGTGGTCCGTGGTCTGAAATCCGTTTCGGCGGCCCGGTCAGCGGTCGCGGAAGAAGTCGGTCAGCAGTGCGGCGCAGGCGTCGGCGAGAACGCCCTCGATCACCTCGGGCCGGTGGTTGAGCCGCCGGTCGCGGACGACGTCCCAGACGGAACCGGTCGCGCCCGCCTTCTCGTCGCGGGCGCCGTAGACCACCCGCTCGACACGGGACTGGACGAGCGCGCCCGCGCACATCGTGCAGGGCTCCAGGGTGACGACGAGCGTGCACCCGGACAGCCGCCACTCCCCGAGTCTCGCGGCGGCCCGGCGCAGCGCGAGGATCTCGGCGTGCGCCGTCGGGTCGCCGGTCGCCTCGCGTTCGTTGTGTCCGGCCGCCAGCACGGTCGTCCCGTCCGGGGACAGCACGACGGCACCGACGGGAACGTCCCCGCCCCGGACGGCCAGCCGTGCCTCGTCCAGCGCGAGCCGCATCGGGGCCCGCCACCGGTCGCGTACGGGATCGGGCGGCGGGGGTACCTGACGCGGGGTGCTCATCCGGGGAACCTAGCGGAATCCCGCCTGGTGCGGCGGAAGGCCCGGAGGCGCCGAGCGGCGGACGGCAGGCGAAGATCCGGCCCGCTGGATCGGGCCGGTTCGCCGGTACGGGGGCAGGGGCGCGGGCGAGGTGCCGGGCCCGCCGTTTCCGGAGGCCCTGACCTGTTCCGGAGGTCCTAGCGGACGGTCTCCAGGACCTCTGCCGCTCCCAGGGCCTCGGCGATCGTGCCGAGCGCGTCGCCTTCGTCCAGGGCCAGCAGTTCCTTCTCGCTCACTCCGAGGTCCGCGAGGATGTAACGGTCCCCGACAGGGCTGTGCGAGACGGCGTCGTCGGACACGCTCCCCTGGTCCTCGTCGTCGTCCTCGGAGTCCCCTGGTTCACCGTCCTCGGTGCCGTCCAGATCGAGGGAGTCCAGGTCGGCGTCGTCGTCGCCGGGCTCCCGTCCTAGTAGTTCGTCCGTGAGCAGGATCTCGCCGTACGAACTGCGGGCGGCAGCGGCGGCGTCCGAGACGTAGATACGAGGATCCTCCTCGCCGTCCACGCGGACGACGCCGAACCACGCGTCCTCCTGCTCGATGAGCACGAGCACCGTGTCCTCGTCCGAGACCTCACGGGCCAGATCGGTCAGATCCGACAGGGTTTCCACATCGTCGAGCTCTGTATCGCTCGCTTCCCACCCGTCTTCGGTGCGCGCGAGCAGTGCGGCGAAGTACACCGTGACTCTCCCACTGGTCATAGGTGTGCCGGTTGGGGTTCCCCCCGGCGGAGGCTGTGGGCGAGGAGTGCTGCTGCTCCGAGTCCCGCCCACTCGGAATCGTGGCAGAAAGACAGCGTTCAGGGGACGTCTTCGGCCTGCTGTGTCCGCCTCTTTTGATCGCTAACAGCGGATCGTACGCGGATGCCCGCGCCGTGTGGACACCTCCTCGCCCGACACGTCCGCCACACGGCCCCTAGTGAGGCGGGCGTGGCCCGGTGCCGCGGCGGGCGCGCGGCCGGGTTCGTCCGCCCGCGCGCCGAACGGCGAGCGGGCGCGTTCCCTTGTCAGGTCGGGTGTGGCACGGGTGCCGGCGCGGCTCGGCCGCGGGAGCGGGGCCGGTTCTTCCGCGCCGACCCCCTCCGTGGGCGTGTCGGCCCGGTGGCGGCGCGGCGGGTTCTGGGGCGCGTCCGCAACGTCCCGCGTGCCCGGCGACGCCTGGCACGCCCCGGCCCGTCGCCGTGCGCGGGCTCAGGCGGCGGTGCGTCCGGTCACCAGCGGAACGTGCGCATGCGCATCGCGTGGCGCAGGCGGGCCGTCTTGGCCCGGCGGGGCTGGACACGGTCCCGCAGTTCGCGTGCCTCGGTCAGGTCGCGCAGGAACTGGGCCCGCCGCCTCCTGCGCTCGGCGTCGCTCTCCAGCCGTTCGGACGACTCCTCTTGCTGGTCCCGCATCGGCACACCACCCCAGGTCCGTCCCTCCCACCTTCCCTCCGATGGATGGTTTGATGCCAGCGGACGGGTGATGCCGGGGTGCGGGCCTTGCCGGGCGGGTCAGTGGCGGGTGCCGTCGGCCCCGCTACTGTTGTGGACATGCGTCTTCACGTCGTCGACCACCCCCTGGTCGCCCATAAGCTCACCACCCTGCGCGACCGGCGCACCGACTCCGCGACCTTCCGGCGGCTGGCCGACGAGCTGGTCACGCTCCTCGCCTACGAGGCCACCCGCGACGTGCGCACGGAGCAGGTCGACATCGTGACGCCGGTCTCCCCGACCACGGGCGTCAAGCTCTCCTACCCGCGCCCGCTCGTCGTGCCGATCCTGCGCGCGGGCCTCGGCATGCTCGACGGCATGGTCCGGCTGCTGCCGACCGCCGAGGTGGGCTTCCTGGGCATGGTGCGCGACGAGGAGACGCTCGAGGCCTCCACGTACGCCACCCGGATGCCGGACGACCTCTCCGGCCGTCAGGTGTACGTCCTGGACCCGATGCTGGCCACCGGCGGCACGCTGGTCGCCGCCATCCAGGAGCTGATGAAGCGCGGCGCCGACGACGTCACCGCCGTGGTCCTTCTCGCCGCCCCCGAGGGTGTCGAGCTCATGGAGCGCGAGCTCGCCGGCACCCCGGTCACCGTGGTCACGGCCTCGGTAGACGAGCGCCTGAACGAGCACGGCTACATCGTGCCGGGCCTCGGTGACGCGGGTGACCGTATGTACGGGGCCGCCGAGTAACCAGGTGGCTCCGCGGCACCCGCGGAGCGCCCCAGGCACGCACACGACTCCGAAGCCGGCGGCTCGCACGCGAGCGCGGCTCCGGAGTCGCGGGTGTCTTCCGCGACCGGTCCCGGAGTCAGCAGTTCTTCTTCGAGCCGGCGGGCGCCGGCTCGGGCTGCGTCAGGACGGTCAGCGCCTTGTCGGCGTCCTCCTTCTTCGACAGCGCCTTGAAACCGGTGCCGATGATCAGGTCGACCGTGGTGGCCTGGGCACGGCCGTCGGTCTTCAGCTCGGCGCCGGAGAGCTGGGTGTTGAGGACGGGCAGCGCGGCCTGGCCGGCGGCCTTGGCGCCGAGCAGTATCCCGGCGCCCGTGACCTTCTTGTCGTACGTGGCCGTCGCGTTGCCCACGTCACCGATCTTGAAGCCGCGCTTCTTCAGCTCGTCCGCCGTCTGCTTCGCGAGCCCGCTGCGGGGTGTCGCGTTGAGGACGTTCACGGTGATCTGGCCGGGCTTCGGCAGCGTGGACGCGACCGCGGCGGCGGCAGCGGCGGAGGCCTTCGCCTCCGGCGTCACCTTCGACGCGCAGTCCGCCTTGGTGCCGGCCGCCGTGGCCTCGCTGCCGCCCGTGTAGATGTCGATGAGCTGCAGGGACCCCCACCCGATCAGCCCGAGAACGGTGACGGAGCTGAGGCTCACGAACACGAACTTGCGACGCCCGCGGGGGCGGCGCATCCGCGGGTACTTGTCCCCCGTGATCCGATACTGGCCACCCATGCCAGGGGGAGTAAGCATGCTCATGGGCGCAGCGTAGTGCGCCGGGGCGCCAATGCCTACTAGATGATCATTGCCCGGCGTTCAGTTCAACCCATTGGGGTCAAGCCGTGGCCATTAGTCCAGTTCAAGAACGCGCGCGTGCAGCACCTGACGCTGCTGCAGCGCGGCGCGGACGGCGCGGTGCAGGCCGTCCTCCAGGTACAGATCGCCCTGCCACTTGACGACGTGGGCGAAGAGGTCGCCGTAGAAGGTGGAGTCCTCGGCGAGGAGGGTCTCCAGGTCGAGCTGGAGCTTCGTCGTCACGAGCTGATCGAGGCGGACCGGGCGCGGCGCGACGTCCGCCCACTGCCGGGTGCTTTCCCGGCCGTGGTCGGGGTATGGCCGGCCGTTTCCGATGCGCTTGAAGATCACACGGAAAGCCTACCGGTCAAGACCTTCCGGGCGCAGCCATGGCGGCGGAGTGCGACGCTGGAAAACATGTCGTAAATCCTTGCAAACCGGGAACAGAGGTCTGATATGAGTGACGGCGAGACCGTCCGGTCGGCTGCCGCCGGGACCGCTCCCGAGCGGGTCACCGGCGCCCCCGCGCTCCCACGGGAGGCCCTGGAGATCGCGGCCGGCTACGCCTTCACGGGCCCGGCTCTCGACCTCGGCGCGCTGCTCTGGGACGGGGCGTGCCTGCCCGACGCGCAGATCCGCGTTCCGCTGCCGATGCTCAACCGGCACGGCCTGGTGGCGGGCGCCACCGGCACCGGCAAGACCAAGACGCTCCAGCTCATCGCCGAGCAGCTCTCCGCGCAGGGCGTCCCCGTGTTCCTCGCCGACATCAAGGGGGACGTCTCCGGGATCTCGGCTCCGGGCGAACCGGGGACGAGGGTCCGGGAACGGGCCCAGGAGGTCGGCCAGGAGTGGGCACCGGGCGGCTGCCCGGCGGAGTTCTACGCGCTCGGCGGCCTCGGCCACGGCATTCCCGTACGGGCCACGGTCACCAGCTTCGGGCCGGTGCTGCTGTCCAAGGTGCTCCAGCTCAACCGGACCCAGGAGCAGTCGCTCGGCCTGATCTTCCACTACGCCGACCAGAAGGGCCTGGAGCTGGTCGACCTCAAGGATCTGCGCGCGGTCGTCGCCTTTCTGACCTCGGACGAGGGCAAGCGGGAACTGAAGGGGATCGGCGGGCTGTCCACGGCCACGGCGGGTGTCATCCTGCGCTCGCTGACGGCCTTCGAGGCGCAGGGCATGAGTCCCTTCTTCGGGGAGCCGGAGTTCGACACGAGCGAGCTGACGCGGTCGGCGCCGGACGGCCGGGGCGTGGTGTCGGTCCTCGAACTGCCCGCCGTGCAGGACAGGCCACAGCTCTTCTCGACGTTCCTGATGTGGATGCTCGCCGATCTCTTCCACGACCTTCCGGAGGTCGGCGACGCGGACCGGCCGAAGCTCGTCTTCTTCTTCGACGAGGCCCATCTGCTCTTCAGCGACGCGTCGAAGGCGTTCCTGGACTCGATCACGCAGACCGTCCGGCTCATTCGCTCGAAAGGGGTCGGCGTCTTCTTCGTGACGCAGACGCCGAAGGACGTACCCGCGGACGTTCTCGCCCAGCTCGGCAACCGCGTCCAGCACGCGCTGCGGGCCTTCACGCCGGACGACCAGAAGGCGCTGAAGGCCACCGTGAGGACGTTCCCCGACTCCCCGTACGACCTCGAAGAGGTCCTCATGGGACTGGGCACCGGCGAGGCCGTGGTCACCGTGCTGAGCGAGAAGGGCGCCCCGACGCCCGTCGCGGCGACCCGGCTGCGCGCGCCGGGGTCGTTGATGGGTCCGGTGGAGGCGGACGCGCTCGACCGGGCGGTGCGGGAGTCGCCGCTGTACGGGCGGTACGCGCAGGCGGTGGACCGGGAGTCGGCGTACGAGAAGCTGACGGCGGCCGAGGCCTCCGAGGCGCGGCCCGCGCCTTCCGCGTCGTCCTCGCGAACGGAGGGCGGGACGGGCACCCGGCCCGAGTCCGAGGCCGGGCGCCCCGGCGGAGGGAGCCGGCCGAAGGAGGAGCCCTCCATGGTCGAGCAGGTCGTCGGCAGCGGGCTGTTCAAGTCCCTGGCGCGGTCGGTGGGTACCCAGATCGGGCGGGAGATCACCCGCTCGGTCTTCGGAACGGCACGCAGGCGGCGCTGACACCGCTTCCCGTCCCCCGGGCGGCCGGGAAGCGGCGCCGGTCCCGGGGGAAGGGAACGGGGCCCGGGATCAGCTACGGGCGGCCTTCGCCGCCGCCTTCATCTCCTGCTTGTGGGCGCGGACCTTGGTGAGGGACTCCGGGCCGGTGATGTCGGCGACCGAGCGGAAGGAGCCGGATTCGCCGTACGGTCCCGCCGCCTCGCGCCAGCCCTCGGGGGCGACCCCGAGCTGCTTGCCGAGGAGGGCCACGAAGATCTGGGCCTTCTGCGGGCCGAAACCGGGGAGTTCCTTCAGCCGGCGCAACAGCTCCGCGCCGCTGTCGGCGTCCTTCCAGACGGCGGAGGCGTCTCCGTCGTAGTGCTCGACGAGGTACTGGCAGAGCTGATGGATGCGCTTGCCCATCGAGCCGGGATAGCGGTGCACGGCGGGCTTGGCCGAGAGCAGCTCGGCGAACTTCTCCGGGTCGTACGAGGCGATCTCGTGCGCGTCGAGATCGTCCGCCCCCATGCGCCGGGCGATCGTGTACGGGCCCGCGAAGGCCCACTCCATCGGCACCTGCTGGTCAAGCAGCATGCCGACCAGGGCCGCGAGCGGGCTGCGGCCGAGCAGTTCGTCGGCCTCGGGCTGCTGGGCGAGGTGAAGCGTGACGTCCATGGACCGATGATCCCGCGTACGGGGGCGGGCCGCGCGGTCGCGGCCGTGCCGGCCGCCCGGCTTCACCGGGTCCTCACCCCCGACGTACGATCCCAAGATTAAATTAGGTTAGCCTAACCTGACATGACTGGGGATGGACCGTGACCGCCGAGATCTACCGTGACCCCTGGGGCATCCCGCACCTGCGCGCCGGCAGCGCCCTGGAACTCGCCCACGCCCAGGGCCGGGTCACCGCCCGGGACCGCGCCTGGCAGCTCGAGGTCGAGCGGCACCGCTCCCAGGGCACCTCGGCCGCGTTCCTCGGCGCCGAGTCCGTCGGCTGGGACCGGTTCGCCCGGCAGGCCCGGCTCGACGACACCGCGCGACGCTGCTTCGCCTCCCTGGAGCGGCACGACCCCGAGACCGCCGCGTGGGTCGTCGCGTACGTCGACGGCGTCAACGCCGGGCTGGCCGAAGGGGCCGCGCGGGCACCCGAGTTCGCGGCGAGCGGGCTCACCCCGGGACGCTGGGAGCCCTGGAGCCCGCTGGGGGTCTGGCTCGGTACTCACATCCTCTTCGCCGGATTTCCCGCCAAGCTGTGGCGCGAGGAGGTCGTCCGGCGGCTCGGCGCGGACGCGGTCGGCCTGTTCGCCATGGACGGGCCGGGCACGGCCGGGAGCAACGGATGGCTGGTGAGCGGCGAACGCACCGCCACCGGACAGGCGTTGATCGCCGGTGACCCGCACCGCTTCATCGAGGACCCCGGCGTCTACCAGCAGATCCGCCTGTCCTGCCCGGAGTTCGACGTCGTCGGCATCGCCGTCCCCGGTGTCCCGGGCATCGCCCACTTCGCCCACACCGGAACCGTCGCCTGGGCGATCACCAACGCGATGGCCGACTACCAGGACCTCTACCGTGAGCGGCTGCGCGACGTCGGCGCCGGGGCCGTCGAGGCCCTCGACCCCGACGGGGTGTGGCGGGCCGCGGCACGGCACACCGAGCGGGTGGAGGTGGCCGGCGGCGAGAGCGTCGAGGTCGAGGTGATCGAGACGGCGCGCGGACCCGTGGTGATCGGGGGCACCGGCGCCGAGGAGTCCATCAGCCTGCGCTACCCGCCCCGCGTGACCGCGGACCTCGGCTTCGGCGCGCTCCTGCCGCTGCTGCGGGCCCGCCGGGTCGCCGACGTGGACCGGGCCCTCGACGCCTGGGCGGAGCCGGTGAACGTCGTGCAGGCCGCCGACACCGAGGGCGGGGTGCTGCACCGGGTCGCGGGCCGGGTCCCGCTGCGCGCCACGGCCAACCGCGTCCGGGTGGTGCCCGCGTGGGAGGCCGGCCACGAGTGGACCGGCTGGCACGAGATGCCCTGCGGCCCGGTCGAGGACGGACTCGCCGTGATGGCGAACCAGCGCGGCCCCGCGACCCCGCTGGGAGTCGAGTTCGCGCCGCCGCACCGCGCCGACCGCATCCGCCGACTGCTCGACACAGGGCGGACGCTGACGGCGGCGGACATGCCGGCCATCCACATGGACACCCGTCTCGGCTCCGCGGCGGCCCTGCTGGACCCGCTGGCGGCGCTCGAACTCTCCGGCGCGGCGGCAGAGCTCCGGGACCGGCTCCTGCGCTGGAACCGGCACATGGACGCCGACAGCGGCACGGCCGCGCTGTTCGCCCAGGTGCGCGACGCGGTCGTACGACAGCTCGTGGCGCACCCGGCGCTCGCCGTCCTGGCCGACCCGCCCGCCCGTCCGGCCGTCTTCCTGCCCTGGCTCGCGCTCACCCCGCGCGTCGCCTTCGCCCTCGAAAACCTGCTGACGGCGGGGGAGCCGTACGGCATCGACCGCGACGCCGTGATCCGGGCGGCCGTCGAGGAAGCGGCCGCCGCGCCCGTCTCCCGCACCTGGGGCGACACCCATCGCCTCGCCCCCTGGCGGGCGCTCCCCGGCACCCCCTGCGACGAACCGGCTCTGTCCGGCGACAACGACTGCGTCCTGTCCACCTCGTCGCTCCCCGGACTGACCGACCTGAGCGCCCGAGGACCCGCGGCCCGCTACGTCTGGGACCTCGCCGACCGGGACGACAGCCGCTGGGTGGTCCCCTTCGGAGCCGACGGCGTTCCCGGCGCGGTCCACCACCGCGACCAACTCCCCTTGTGGCTCAAGGGAGACCTCGTTCCGGTGACCACCGACTGGAACACGCTGACCAAGGAGAGCGATGACGACTGAGACGTACGCCGGCACCCGCGAGGCCGTTCACGAGCAGCGGATCGACGGGTTCGGGACGGTCCGCGTGCTGCCCGTGGACCCGCACGCCGACCTCGACGTGCTGCACGGCTGGGTCACCGAGGAGCGGGCCGCGTACTGGGGGATGACCGGGTTCACGAAGGAGCGGGTGCTGGAGACCTATCTGCACCTCGACTCGCTCGACACCCACCACGCCTTCCTCACGCTCAAGGACGGCGTCCCGGCCGCGCTCTTCCAGACCTACGAGCCCGAGGCCGACCGCGTCTCCGAGTGCTACGAGGTCCGGCCCGGCGACATCGGCGTCCACCTGCTCATCGGGCCCCCGGCGCCCGGCGCCGGCGAGCGGCCGGGCTGGTCGTCCACGCTGCTGTCCGCGTTCCTGGCGTACGCGCTGACCGGACTCGACCGGCGGCGGGCCGTCGTCGAACCCGACGCCCGCAACGCCAAGGCCATCGCCCGGCTGACCCGGCAGGGTTTCGTCCCCGCCGGAGACATCGTGCTCCCCGGGATCGACCTGCCCGAGGTCCGGCTGCCCGAGAAGCACGCCCGGCTCGCCTTCCTCACACGCGAGGCCTTCGAGAAGGGCCCGACGGCCCCGAGGTGAGCCGGACGCGGCCCGATTCCGTACATGACCGAGACTCTGGACATGCGGATACGGAGACGGCGTGTGAACGGAAGCGGGCAGCGAGAGCGACGGCTCGGCGCCAGGGCCCTGGCCCTGCTGGGCGGTGTCCTGGTCCTGGTGCTCTTCGGCGGCGTGAGCGGCGCGTCCGCCCACGCCGCGCTGACGGGCACCGATCCGCAGGAAGGCAGCGTGCTGAAGTCGGCGCCCCGCCGGGTGACGCTGACGTTCAGTGAGTCGATCGGCCTGTTCGACGACTCCTTCCGCGTGCTCGACCCGGAGAACCGGCGCGTCCGCACCGGCGAACCCGAGCACGCGGACGGCCGTTCCGACACCGCCGGCGTCACCCTGCCGCGCGGCCTCGGTGACGGCACGTACACAGTCGCCTGGCGGGTCGTCTCGGCGGACAGCCACCCCGTCTCCGGCGCCTTCACGTTCTCCGTCGGCAAACCCTCCGCGACCCCCGCTCCGCCGCCGCCCACCGCCGGCGACCCCGTCTCCTCCGCGCTCTACGACATCGCCCGCTACGCCGCGTACAGCGGACTCGCCCTGCTCATCGGCGCGGTCACCTTCGTGCTCGCCTCCGGCTTCCCGGGCTCCGTACGGCGGCTCCTCGTGACCGGCTGGTGGATCCTGCTCGGCTCCACGTTCGCGCTGCTCCTGCTGCGCGGCCCCTACGAGCGCGGCACCGGCGTGTCGGAGGTCTTCGACCCGGACGGCCTCAGCGACACCCTGGCGAGCCGGCCCGGTGTCGTCCTGGTGGCGCGGCTGGCGCTGCTCGCCGCCGTGGCCTTCGTGCCCCCGCGGGCGCCGGTACGGGACCGGGGAGCCGGCCGGGGCGTCCTCGTGCTCGGGGTGCTGTTCTCCCTGGCCCTGGCGGTCACCTGGGCCGCCAGTGAACACGCGTCCGCCGGGATCCAGGTGCCCGCCGCGATGGTCTCCTCCGTGCTGCACCTGCTCGCCATGGCGGTGTGGCTCGGTGGTCTGGCCGCCCTGCTCACCGCCCTCCACCGCCCCGCCGAGCCGGTCCCCCCGGCCGTCGTCACCCGCTTCTCCCGGCTCGCCCTCACCTCGGTCGCCGTCCTCGCGGTCACCGGCGTCTACCAGTCCTGGCGCGGCCTCGGCTCCTGGGACGCCCTGACCTCGACGACGTACGGCAGGCTCCTGGTCGTGAAGGTCGCCCTGGTGGCGCTGCTCCTGGCGGGAGCCGCGTTCTCACGGCGCTGGACGGCCCGGCTGGCGACGACGCGGGCCCCCGCCACCGTCCCGGCCGGCCGCGTCGCGGTCGCGGTGCCGGCGTCGGCGTCGGACGGGTCGGCCGCGGAAGGGCCCGCCCCGGAGGATTCGGCTTCGGAGGAGTCGGCTTCGGAAGGGCCTGCCCCGGACGGGTCGGCGCGAGACGGGTCGACAGGAGACGGGTCGAAGGACGGGCCGGGGGACACCGAATACCACCGGGGACTGCGTCGATCGGTGCTCGCCGAGGTCACCGTCGGCATCCTGGTGCTGGTGATCACGACGATGCTGACCGGGACCCAGCCGGGCCGCGCCGCGGCGGAGAGTGCCGACGCGGTCGCGGCCGTGCGCCGGGTGACCTCGAAGACGACCCTGGTGCCCTTCGACGTCGGCACCCCGGGCGGTCACGGCAGGGCCCAGGTCGAGCTGACGCCCGGCCAGGTCGGGGAGAACTCCGTACAGGTCGTGATCTTCGGCCCCGACGGCGGCCTCGTGACCGTCCCCGAGGTGCGCCTGACCTTCACCCTGGAATCCCAGAAGGTCGGCCCGATCGACGCGGAGATCACCGACAAGGGCGGCTACTGGACCTCCGACGGCCTCACCCTCCCCCTGCCCGGCACCTGGACGATGAAGGTCACGGTCCGCACCAGCGATCTGGACGAGGTCACGGTCTCGAAGAAGGTGACGATCGACTGAGCCCGACGGGCACGATGTCGAAGGGCCCCGCTGCGAGCAGTGGGGCCCTTCGGTGCGTCACAGGCCGGTGCCCCGGCTTCCGCGGTGGGCTTGCGGAGGCCGGGGCACCGGACGCCGGCCCGACCGGCGTCCGGTCAGAACTCCAGCACCTCGCGGTCGAGCGGATAGCGCGCACGGTGAGGGCCCTCGTACGGCGAGGGCGTGATCGGCAGGACGCCGGTCGGCTGCAGGCCCAGGTTGTCGTCCCAGATCCGCGGTTCGACCTGTCCGACGACGCGGAACCGCCGGAAGGTGAACGGCGGGCTGTCGGTCGGGAAGAACTCGGCCGTGGTCATCACCTGGAAGTGCAGGTGCGGCGTGGTGGAGTTGCCGCTGTTGCCGATCAGCCCGAGGACCCGGCCGGATGCGACGCGGTCGCCCTCCCGGACGCGCAGCGAGCCGGGTTCCAGGTGGGCGTAGAGCAGATAGCGGCCCGGTGCGACTTCCACGGTGACGTGGTTGCCGACGGTGTCCTCGATCGGCGGGACCGGCGGCGTGACGGGCGGCTGGTTGTCCGGGATTCCGTCCCGGACCTCCACCACTCTGCCGCCGGCCGCGGCCACGACCGGCTGCCGGTAGCTCAGGTAGCTGGTGAGCCGTGTGGGGTCGCCTTCCCAGGCCTGCCCCTGCTCGCCGACCCGGTACCAGTCGATCGCGAAGCGCTGCGGCACGTCGAAGCGACCGTTGATCGGGGCGAGGCCGCGCCGGTGGTGGGTGTTGCCGCAGCACGACTCGCTGGAATACCAGGTGCCGGGACGGACCGGCGGGTCCAGGTTCAACGGCGGGGTCCCGGAGGTCCGGGTGGCCTGCACCGTCTCCTCGAAGGCGGAGGGGCCGGAGGGGGTCAGGACCGCACCCGAGAGATGGTGTTCGAGGACCTTGGGCACCGGCCGGCCGCGGTCGAGGGTCAGGTCGAGCCAGACGATCCACTTCTGGGAGCCCTGGATGACGGTCGGCGTCGGTGCCGGGGGCGGCGGGGTGTACCCGTCGGCACCCGGCAGGGGGTCGCCCACCGGATTGGCGGCCTCGGCCAGCGCCTGCCCGCTCAGCGAGCCGACGACCTGGTGCGTGCGGGCGTCCCGGACGTCGACACGGTCGAGCCGTACCGACGTGCTGGTGGACAGAGCGCTCGTGGTGAGCAGCTCGTACGAGAGGTGCGTCCTGCCGTCCGTGGCGACGAACGGCGTCGGTTCGGTCATCACCGCCGCCGTCAACGGCGTGAACTGCGGACCGGGTGCCGGGGTGGCCGTGCCGGTCCCGTATCCGGTTCCCGCCGCGGTCACCAGCATGCCTGCCGCGAGCACGGCGGTGGCGAGCCCGCGAAGTAGCGGGCTGCGGCCAGTGCGGTTGCGAGCGTCGCGCTCTGCCATTGCGCTCTTTCCTTCGTCGGATCCGGGGCCGTGAAGGACACCGGCACGCCCCGCGCCGAGGCGCAGGCCCATGTAATCCGGCGGCGCACCGCTCCGGGCGGAGGGCGCCGGAGGCGGGTGCCGAACTACACCCGTCCAGCCGCATCGACCGCCGAGTCCGCGCCTCACGGCGGCTTCGCGGCGCCGCACGTGGGGACAACGAGGTCGGAGAAACGTCGAAGGGCCCCACCTCGCGGTGGGGCCCTTCGACATCGTGCCCGGTGAGGCACTGGCGGAGGATACGAGATTCGAACTCGTGAGGGGTTGCCCCCAACACGCTTTCCAAGCGTGCGCCCTAGGCCACTAGGCGAATCCTCCGGGGCAAACAATACAAGACGTTGAGGAGTGCTCGCGAACTCGTTCCCCGCCCCGCGGATCCTGTACTCTTTGCGGAGCCCCTCACGTGGCGCTATCTGACTGAACTCCCCCAGGGCCGGAAGGCAGCAAGGGTAGGTCGGCTCTGGCGGGTGCGTGGGGGGCGCTTGCGTTTCCGGGGCGGTCGCCCGGACGGCCCCGGGGCCGGCGGCCGTGTCGGCCGGGGACCGGATGCCGCCGGGGTCGCGCCCGGGATGCGCTCAGGGCGGTCCTTGATGTCAGTGGGCGCCTATAACCTCGTAGACGTGTCGTCTCTCGCGCTGTACCGCCGCTATCGCCCGGAGTCGTTCGCCGAGGTCATCGGGCAGGAGCATGTCACCGACCCGTTGTCGCAGGCGCTGCGGAACAACCGGGTCAATCACGCGTACCTGTTCAGCGGTCCGCGCGGGTGCGGCAAGACGACGAGCGCACGCATCCTGGCCCGCTGCCTGAACTGCGAGCAGGGCCCCACCCCGACCCCGTGCGGCCAGTGCCAGTCCTGCCAGGACCTCGCCCGCAGCGGCCGGGGATCCATCGACGTCATCGAGATCGACGCGGCTTCGCACGGTGGTGTGGACGACGCCCGTGACCTGCGCGAAAAGGCCTTCTTCGGGCCCGCGAGCAGTCGTTACAAGATCTACATCATCGACGAGGCCCACATGGTCACGTCGGCCGGCTTCAACGCCCTGCTGAAGGTCGTCGAGGAGCCCCCGGAGCACCTCAAATTCATCTTCGCCACGACCGAGCCCGAGAAGGTCATCGGGACGATCCGGTCACGGACCCACCACTACCCGTTCCGGCTGGTGCCGCCGGGCACGCTGCGCGAATACCTGGGCGAGGTCTGCACGCAGGAGGGGATTCCCGTCGCGGAGGGTGTCCTGCCTCTCGTCGTACGGGCGGGCGCGGGGTCCGTGCGTGACTCCATGTCCGTGATGGACCAGCTCCTCGCGGGCGCCGCCGACGACGGTGTGACGTACGCCATGGCGACCTCGCTCCTCGGGTACACGGACGGCTCCCTGCTGGACGCCGTCGTCGAGGCGTTCGCGGCGGGGGACGGCGCCGCCGCCTTCGAGGTGGTGGACACCGTCATCGAGGGCGGCAACGATCCGCGGCGCTTCGTCGCCGACCTGCTGGAGCGGCTGCGGGACCTGGTGATCCTGGCGGCCGTCCCGGACGCGGCGGAGAAGGGGCTCATCGACGCCCCTGTCGACGTCGTGGAGCGCATGCAGGCGCAGGCCGGGGTCTTCGGCGCCGCGGAGCTGAGCCGCGCCGCCGACCTCGTCAACGAAGGGCTGACGGAGATGCGCGGGGCCACCTCGCCGCGCCTCCAGCTCGAACTCATCTGCGCCCGCGTTCTGCTGCCCGCGGCCTACGGGGACCAGCGGTCCCTGATGGCCCGCCTCGACCGTATAGAGCGCGGCGTGAACTTCTCCGGCGGCGGAGCCGCCCCCGCCATGGGGTACGTGCCCGGGCCCGAGGCGCACGGCCCGATGCCGGTCCCGCAGGCCGGGCCGGCGGCTCCCCCGGTTCCTCCGGGGGGCGGCCTCGCGGCGGCCCGCGCGGCCGCCCGGGGAACGGGACAGGGCGCGCCGCAGGGCGCGGGTCAGGGTGCGGGGCACGGGGGTGCCGGGGACAGCGCCGGTGCTGTGCCGGGCGCGATGCCCGGGGCGACGGCTCCGGCTGCGCCCGCCGCCCCCGTCCCGTCCGTGGCGCCCGTCGCTCCCGCGGTGCCCGCCGCGTCCCCCACCGCCCCGGCTCCCGCAGGGGCACCGGCTCCCGCTGCCCCCGAGCAGCCCACGGCTCCGTCCGGCGCCCCCACGGGGGCCGCGCCCGGTGCCTGGCCCACCGCCACGTCGGCCGGCAGCGGCCGGCGGCCCGGCGGCTGGCCCACGGCGGCCCCCGCCGGCGGCGGCCGCCCTCCGGCGCAGTCCGCACCGGCGCCCGGCGCGGCACCCGCGGCTCAAGCCGCCGCCGCTCAGGGAGCGCCCCAGGCCGCGACTCCGGCCGCGGGTGGTCTCGACCCGCGCGTGCTGTGGCCGAACATCCTGGAGGCGGTGAAGAACCGCCGCCGCTTCACCTGGATCCTGCTCAGCCAGAACGCGCAGGTCACGGCCTTCGACGGCACGACCCTGCAGATCGGCTTCGTCAACGCCGGGGCACGGGACAACTTCGCGAGCAGCGGCAGCGAGGACGTGCTGCGGCAGGCGCTCGCGGAGCAGTTCAACGTGCAGTGGAAGGTCGAGGCCATCGTGGACGCCTCGGGCGGCTCGGCACCGCCGCAGGCCCCGGCGGGAGGCGGTTACGGCGGCGGAGGGGGCTACGGCGGCAGCGGTGGCGCGGGAGGCTACGGCGGTGGCGCCGGAGCGGGTGGGTACGGCGGAGCGCCGGCCGGTCAGCGCCCCGCGCCCCAGCAGCCGTCCGCTCCGGCCTCAGGGTCCCCGGCCTCGCAGTCCGGCCCGTCCGGCGGCCGTCCCCAGTCCACGGGCATGTCCGCGCCCGCGCAGGCCCCCGCGTACGAGCCGCCGCCGGTCGCCCCGGAGGACGACACCCCGGAGGACGACGACCCCGACCTGGACGAGTCCGCCCTCTCGGGCCACGAACTGATCGTCCGCGAACTCGGCGCAACGGTGGTCGAGGAATTCTCGAACGAGTAGCCCCCGGCCCCTGAGCACCGGCCCCCGAACACCGGACCCTGAACACCGGCCGACGGGCCTGAGACCTCGCGCCCTGGCCCCCGCCCAGCGCACCCGGCGCCCCCTTTCCTGGAGGATCGCACCAGTCCCGTACCCCCGGTGTCTCGGAAGCCCCTACAAGGGTGGGGTCGGGGGGCGGTTAGGCTGGGGCTGTGAAGGTCCTTGTCATCGGTGGTGGCGCCCGCGAACACGCCCTGTGCCGCTCCCTGTCCCTCGACCCCGACGTCACCGCCCTGCACTGCGCTCCTGGCAACGCCGGGATCGCGGAGGTGGCGGAGCCGCACCCGGTCGACGCCCTCGACGGCGCCGCCGTGGCCGCGCTGGCCACGGAGCTCGGCGCCGAGCTGGTGATCGTGGGCCCGGAGGCCCCGCTCGTCGCCGGTGTCGCCGACGCCGTGCGCGCCGCGGGCATCCCCTGTTTCGGCCCTTCGGGGGAGGCCGCGCAGCTCGAAGGCTCCAAGGCGTTCGCGAAGGACGTGATGGCGGGTGCCGGCGTCCCCACGGCACGCTCGTACGTCTGCGCGACGCCGGAGGAGGTCGAGGAGGCGCTCGACGCGTTCGGAGCGCCGTACGTCGTGAAGGACGACGGACTGGCGGCCGGCAAGGGCGTCGTCGTGACCGACGACCTCGAGACGGCGCGGGCGCACGCCAACGCCTGCGACCGCGTCGTCATCGAGGAGTTCCTCGACGGCCCCGAGGTCTCCCTCTTCGCGATCACCGACGGTACGACCGTCGTCCCGCTCCAGCCCGCCCAGGACTTCAAGCGCGCGCTGGACGGCGACGAGGGCCCGAACACCGGCGGCATGGGCGCGTACTCGCCGCTGCCGTGGGCGGACCCGAAGCTCGTCGAGGAGGTCATGGAGACCGTCCTCCAGCCGACCGTCGACGAACTGCGCCGCCGCGGCACCCCGTTCTCCGGGCTCCTGTACGCCGGTCTGGCGATCACCAGCCGTGGCGTGCGGGTCATCGAATTCAACGCCCGCTTCGGCGACCCCGAGACCCAGGTGGTCCTCGCCCGGCTGACGACCCCGCTCGCGGGTGTCCTGCTGGCCTCCGCGAACGGCACGCTCGCCGATCTGGAACCCCTGCGCTGGAGCGACGACGCGGCGGTCACCGTCGTCGTGGCCTCGCACAACTACCCGGACACCCCGCGCACCGGCGACCCGATCACCGGGCTCGACGAGGTGGCCGCGCAGGACGCCCCGCACGCGTACGTCCTGCACGCCGGCACCCGCCACGAGGACGGCGCGGTCGTGAGCGCGGGCGGCCGTGTGCTGTCCGTCACAGCGATCGGATCCGGCCTCACCGAGGCCCGCGAGCGCGCCTACGCGGCCGTCGCCCGCATCGGCCTGGAGGGTTCGCAGCACCGCACGGACATCGCCGCGAAGGCGGCGGCCGAGGCATAGCCACGGTCCCGGCCGGGGCACAGCCCACGGTTCCTATAGCAGTACCCGGCCCCGGACTCCGTACGGAATCCGGGGCTTTGTCTTGTTGCGTCCAGGCCTCTCCACCTGCGGATTTCTGTACGGAACCGGAAGCCCGTCCGGGTTCCGACGTCATCCACCTTTCCCCAGAGCCATTCCATCGAGTGACCGATGCCCTATCCGGCTGACGAGGGCCGGGGCCCCAACTATGGTGCGGCGAAAGCATTCCGGCACTTGGCCCACCGGCATTGCGATGTCGGTGGCGGGTGCCACAGTGGGGGAGTGAGCAACGCCAGGGCATCCGTCGGCACCGGCAGCGACACGGCCGGTGCCAGGCGGACAAGAGGGGGTGACGTCCGGTCGTGACCGGTATGGGTGTGGAGGTGGGCGCGCAGGCAGCGCGCTCCCGGGCTCTCGCTGTGCTGCGTGTCCGCAGCCGGGCGCTGGCCGTCGCCCTGCTGCCCGCGGCCGTGGCCGTCGTGCTGCTCGTCGCCGGCGCCACCGGCCGCGTCACCGGCAGGCCCTGGGGAATCGCGGGATGGGCCGTGACGGTGTTCGCCGTCCTCGTCCTCCTCGCGGCGGCGGGCATCGCGCTCGTCGTGGCCCGCGCCCGGCCCGCCATGAGTCCCACGGTCCCGGTCTCCGAGGCGTCGGCCCCCGATCTCTACCGCATGGTCCGTGACCTGGCCGACCGTCTCGACGTCCCGGCCCCCTCGGCGATAGCGCTCACCCCGGACTGCGACAGTTGGCTGGAGGACCGCACCCACCGGGCGCACGGCCGGTCCTTGCCGGGCGGTAAGGGCGAGCCGGACGGCCGGCGCGGGGGTCCGGCCGGAAGCGGCCCGGTGGTGACCGCGCTGACGGACCGCGCCGCCCGGCTGACCACCGCCCCCGTCCTCGTCATCGGCTCCCCGTTCCTGTGGTGGATGCGGGTCGGCGAACTGCGGGCGGTCCTCGCCCCCGTCGTCGCCGGTACGGGCCCCTCGGCGCACCCGGACATAGCCGCGGCCCGCCGCTTCGTCCGCGGCCTGGACGCGGCCGTGGCCGTGGCCTCGGCGCCCGGCCGGGGCCCGCTGTCCCGCACGGTCCTGGCCGGCGTCGGCTGGGTCACCCGGTTCCTGCTGCGCGGCTGCCGGGGGCACGCGGCCGAGATGGAGCGGGCCGTGGCGTCCGCGGCGGCCGAGCGCGCACAGGCCGTGGACTACGGCGTGCGGATCGTCGCCCAGGAACAGGTGGGCCTGGCCTACGCGGGCTGGGACCGCCTGCTGACCCGCGTCGCGCTGCCCGCCTGGCGGATGGGCCGCTGGCCCTCCCGCCTGGACGTGGGTGTCGTCGCCGCCCTGACCGAGCTGTCCCGCCGCGACCGCCTCGCCGAGGGTTTCGCCTCCCGGCTCGGCGAGCGCCCCGCCTGTGACCTGCTCGAAGAGCCCGGCACCGTGGACGAGGCCGCCTCGCTGCTCGCCGCCCGCCTCTTCCACGGCGGTCCCGCCGAGGCCGGCCCCGACTGGGCGCCGGTCGACTGGCAGGACTATCCGGACGAGGTCGTCGACCGCAAATGGCGCACCGACGCGGCCCGGCTCCACCGCGTCCTGGACGCGCTCGGCGTCCGCCACCCCGCCGACCCCGCGCTGCCCGAGGCGGACGGGCCCACCCTGGCCCGCGTCCTCGACCACCTGTCCGCGCCTTCGGCAGCCGCGCCCGCCGAGCATGCCGACCGCGCGGCCGTCCTCACCGAGCACCGGACCGAGGCGTACGGAGAGATGGGGATCGCCGAGAGCGACGACCACGACCTCGCCGTGGGGAACGAGCGGTCCGCGGCCCTCGCCGCCCGGCTCACCGCGGAACTGGCCCGCGAGGAGGCGTCCGCGCCGGCGAAGCCCGGGCCCACCGGGAGCGCCGGGCAGCGGGACACCGACCACGACCTGTGGGACGACCGGATGCTGCCGCTGTTCCCCCTCCAGCCGCCCAGGACCGGCCGCGAGCTGCTGGCCGACCACGTCACGGCGATGGTCTGCTGCGCCGCGATGGACACCGCGGGGGCGGTTCCCGGACTCGACTGGCTGGACGGCCCGTCCCTCCTCGTCGGCGGTGAACGGGCCGCCGACATCGGCCCCCGTGTCCTCACCCTCATAGAGACGGGGGATCCCGTGCCTCTGCGGGACTGGCTCCGCCATCTCGGCGTCCGTCCGGAGAAGCCGGTCCGGCTGGTCTGACGGCGGCCCGTCCGGCGGCCGTCCCGCCGCATCGGTCCCCGGTCCTGCCCCACCGTTCGCAGGCGCCCCGGCCCAGGCGGAGCCACCCGTTCCACTCACGCCAATTCGCGACGAACGGTGACGGACTGCGTGCGTAATGTGATGTGCTGGGACCGATCGAGCACGGCGCAAGGGCTTGCCGGTACGACGGGGGCACGAGAAGGGGGTGCGGGCATGGGATCGGAGCAGATCCGCCGCTGGGAGTCGGGAGCACTCGCGCACGCCGTCACGGATCCCTTCGGCCTGGGACCCGTTCCCTGGCTCCGCGGCAGCGAGACCTATTTCGACGACACCGGCCATGTCGTCCCCTGGTACCTGGACACCGACGCGCCCCAGCCCACGGCCGGCGCCTCCCGGATCCCGGCCCCGCGTTCCACCTCCCCCACCCGCCCGCGCACGGGACCCGGAGGCCCCCGCTCCGCCGACGACGTCCACCGGCAGATCAAGGGCTTCACCAGCACGGGTGCCGCCGCGCCCGGCGAGTCCATCGACTTCCACGTGACGGTCGACCCGCCGCAGGAGTTCAGCGTCGACATCTACCGCATCGGCCACTACGGCGGCGACGGCGCGAGCAAGATCACCACGAGCCCCCGGCTCTCCGGCATCGTCCAGCCGCCACCGCTGACGGCCGACCGTACGGTCTCCTGCCACCACTGGTGGCTGTCCTGGCGCCTCCAGATCCCGTCCTACTGGAGCGTCGGCGCCTATGTCGCCGTCCTCACCACCCTCGACGGCTACCGCTCGCACGTCCCCTTCACCGTCCGCAACCACCAGACGGCCGATCTGCTCCTGCTGCTCCCGGACATCACCTGGCAGGCGTACAACCTGTATCCGGAGGACGGCCACACCGGTGCCAGCCTCTACCACGCGTGGGACGAGCACGGCCGGCTCCTCGGCGAGGCGGACGCCGCGACGACCGTCTCCTTCGACCGTCCGTACGCGGGCGCGGGCCTGCCCCTCCATGTCGGCCACGCCTACGACTTCATCCGCTGGGCGGAGCGCTACGGCTACGACCTCGCCTACGCCGACGCACGCGATCTGCACGCGGGCCGCGTCGACCCCACCCGCTACCGAGGCCTGGTCTTCCCGGGCCACGACGAGTACTGGTCGCCGCAGATGCGCCGCACCACGGAACTCGCCCGTGAGCACGGCACCTCGCTGGTCTTCCTCTCCGCCAACACCATGTACTGGCAGGTGGAGCTGGGACCGTCCCCGTCCGGCGTCACGGACCGGCTGCTGACCTGCCGGAAACGCCGGGGCCCCGGCAAGCCCGTCCTGTGGCGCGAGGTCGACCGCCCCGAGCAGCAGCTCATCGGCATCCAGTACGCCGGGCGCGTGCCCGAGCCGCACCCGCTGATCGTCCGCAACGCCGACCACTGGCTGTGGGAGGCGACCGGGGCGCACGACGGCGACGAGGTGGAGGGCATGGTCGCGGGTGAGGCGGACCGTTACTTCCCGCGCACCCCACTGCCGGAGCACCAGGACCGGATCCTGCTGGCGCACTCCCCGTACCCCGACAGCGAGGGCGTCCTGCGTCATCAGGAGACCTCGCTCTACCGCGCCCCGTCCGGCGCCCTGGTCTTCGCGTCCGGAACGTTCGCGTGGTCCCCGGCCCTCGACCGCCCCGGCCACGTGGACCCCCGGATCCAGCGGGCGACCGCCAATCTCCTCGACCGCATCTGCAAACACGACTGAGGGACCCCGACGGGCGCCCGCCACGTACCCGCGTCACAGGCGCCCGTGACGGCCCGCTCCGCGGGCGCTCGCGCCCGCTCGGCACGCCCCGTGTCCACACCCGCTCGCCCCATACGGGAGAATCGAGCGCATTGGACAGAACCACGGGGAGGAACCGTGTCCGGATTCGTCGAAAAGCCCGAACCCCTTCAGGTGCCGGGTCTGGTACATCTGCACACCGGCAAGGTGCGCGATCTGTACCAGAACGAGGCGGGCGACCTCGTGATGGTCGCCAGCGACCGCATCTCCGCCTACGACTGGGTTCTCCCCACCGAGATCCCCGACAAAGGCCGCACACTCACCCAGCTCTCCCTGTGGTGGTTCGACCAGCTCTCCGAACTGGCGCCCCACCACGTGCTGAGCACCGAACTCCCGCCGGGCGCCCCGGCCGACTGGGCCGGCCGCACCCTGATCTGCAAGTCCCTGCGGATGGCTCCGGTCGAATGCGTCGCCCGCGGCTATCTGACCGGCTCGGGCCTCGTCGAGTACAACGACACCCGCACGGTCTGCGGTCTCGCGCTCCCGGAGGGGCTCGTCGACGGCTCGGAGCTCCCCGCGCCGATCTTCACCCCGGCCACCAAGGCCGCGGTCGGCGAGCACGACGAGAACGTCTCGTACGAGGAGGTCGTCCGTCAGGTCGGCGCCGACACCGCCGCCGAGCTGCGCCAGGCGACCCTCGCCGTCTACGGCCGTGCCCGTGACATCGCCCGCGACCGGGGCATCATCCTCGCGGACACCAAGTTCGAGTTCGGCTACGACGGCGAGACGCTCGTCCTGGCCGACGAGGTGCTGACCCCGGACTCCTCGCGTTTCTGGCCCGCCGACGTCTGGGAGCCGGGCCACGCGCAGCCGTCGTTCGACAAGCAGTACGTCCGCGACTGGCTGACCTCCGCCGAGTCGGGCTGGGACCGCAGGAGCGAGCAGCCGCCGCCCGCCCTGCCCGAGCGCGTCGTGGAGGCCACCCGCGCCAAGTACATCGAGGCGTACGAGCGGCTGACGGGCGTGAGCTGGTCCTGACCCCCGTCCACGGGCCCGGCCGTCGGCCGGGCCCGTACCTTCTCCGCCCGGGGCGATGAACACGAAGAAGCCCCCGACCGAAGTCGGGGGCTTCTTTTCCGGAGCGGACGACCAGGTTCGAACTGGCGACCTCAACCTTGGCAAGGTTGCGCTCTACCAACTGAGCTACGTCCGCATGCGCTGTGGTGCGAGAGCAACTATACCCAACCTCGCTCCCGCGCGAGACGCACCGCGGTGTGCCGGTTTTCCGCGCCCAGCTTGGACGCGGCCGAGGACAGATAGTTCCGTACCGTCCCCTGGGACAGCGCGGCCCGCTCCGCGATCTCCGCCACGGGTGCCCCGTCGGCGGCGAATTCGAGCACCTCGGCCTCGCGCGCGGTCAGCGGCGAGTCCCCCGCGGAGATCGCGTCGGCCGCCAACTCCGGGTCCACGTAACGGTTTCCCGCGTGCACGGTACGGATGATCTCCGCGAGCCGCCGCGCGCTGACCGTCTTCGGCACGAACCCCCGCACACCCGCCGCGAGCGCCCGCTTCAGGTGTCCCGGCCGCCCGTGACTCGTCACGATCAACACCTGGCAGCCCGGGAGTTCGGTCCGCAGCGATGTGGCCACGCTCACACCGTCCGCCCCCGGCATCTGAAGATCCAGGACGGCGACATCGGGTGCGTGCGCCCGCGCCATCGCCAGCGCCTCCGGTCCGGTCGCGGCCTCCGCGACCACGACCAGGTCGTCCTCCAGCCCGAGCAGCGCGGCCAGCGCTCCCCGGATCAGATGTTCGTCGTCGGCGAGCAGCAGCCGTACGGGAGCGTCGGGCGCCGGCGTGCCGGGCGACGGGGATGTCATGGGGTGGCCTCTCTCACCTGCTGCGAAACCTGCGGGACCGGCGACTCCCCGGGCGTCTCGCCGTGTGCGGGGGCAGGGATGCCGGGGCCGGCCGAGTCCGGGTCCGGGCCCGTGTTGCCGGGGGTGGCTGTGCGGGCGGGCGGGGTCGGGGCGCTGGGAGTGGGTGGGTGCGGGGCCGGGGCCGGGTTGCCCGGCGTCGCCGGGTGCGGCTCCGGGGAGGGGTGCAGCGGCACGTCCGCCGTCAGGCGGAAGACTCCGCCGCTCGCGCCGGCCCGCAGGGTCCCGTCCACCTTCTCCAGCCGCTCCCGCAGCCCCACGAGCCCGCTGCCTCGCGCCGGCCCCGCGTCCGGCCCGGGGGCCGGTCCCGCCTCCCGCGGTACCCCGTCGTTCTCGACGGTGAGCGTCACCCGCTCCCGCGTCACCCGCAGGGACAGCGCGCACGTCCTGGCGTTCCCGTGCCGCAGCACATTGGTCGTCGCCTCCCGGACGACCCAGCCGAGCGCCGACTGGACCTGCGCCGGCAGCCCCGCGGCCGTGCCGGTGACGGAGCAGTCGATGCCCGCGGCCGTCAACACGCCATGGGATCCCGCCAGTTCGGTCGCCAGGTCGGCGTCGCGATAGCCCCGTACGACCTCGCGCACCTCCCGCTGGGACTCCCGCGCGATCCGCTGCACCTCGGTCATCTGGTCCACGGCCTCGGACCGCCCGCGCCGGGCGAGCTGTACGGCGAGTTCGCTCTTGAGGGCGATCACCGCGAGGTTGCGGCCCATCACGTCGTGCAGATCGCGGCCGAAGCGCAGCCGTTCCTCGGCGACGGCGAGCCGGGCGCGGGTCTCGCGGGCCGCGTCGAGTTCGTACACGGCGTCGAGGAGCCAGACGGAGAAGGCCGCGGTGAACGTCAGGAGGCCGGCGGTCACCAGCACCAGAACGGCGGTGATCAGCGCGGCGGGGGCCGCGAAGCCCAGGGGCAGGGAGAGCGCCCCGGCGCCCGCGGCCGCGCCGAGCACGACGTACGTCATCCGGCGCCGGTCACGGATCCCGAGCGCGACCGTGCCGGTGCCGAACGCCGTGACGCCGACGAGCAGCGACGAGGCGACCAGGAACGCGTCGTCGCTCGCCGGGCGCCAGGGGGCGCCGGAGAGGACGGTCCCCGCGACGGCCGTCACACACGTGTACGCGGCCAGGGCCAGCAGCGTCCGCCGGGGCTGTTCCCGGGTGCCGCGGGTCCAGTCCAGCGCCCGCGAGGCGGTCACCGCGCAGAACACCGCGTGCCCGCAGACCATCAGGAACACCGCCCAGGAGCGGGCTGGAGGCATGGTCCCGAAGACGGGAAGCCCGATCGAGGCGGCTTCGAGGAACGAGAAGAAGTGGAACGACCACCGGGTGTACGTCTCGACCTTCGCCGGTGTGCTCTTGCCCCGCCACCAGCCGGACGGCCTGCCCATGCCCACCCCCGTGTCCGTGGTCACCGTCGCGGTTCCCAGCGGAACCACCGGCGTACAGCAAACACCGCGATCACGGTCCAGGCCACCGCCGTGACGAGGGCGCCGACGGTGTCATGGGCGGAGAGGTGTCCGGTCCAGCCGCCGCGGATCAGGGTGATCACCGGGGTGAGCGGCAGCAGTTCGCAGAACGGGGCCATGTCGTCCGGCAGCAGTTCGAGGGGGATGAAGGTCCCGGAGCCGAGCAGCGACACCACGGTCAGCGGGGTCGCCGCGATCTGGGCGCCCTCGACGCTCCTGCTGAGGCTCGCGGTGACGGCCGCGAGCGCCGGCCAGGTGACGAACGCCGACAGCAGCCCCAGCAGGACGAGTTCGGGCCTCTCGGGCATCCCGATCCCGAGGGTCGCCCGGCAGGCGACGATCAGGATCAGGCACTGGGTGAGACCGATCGCCACCGAGGGCAGCGCGGCGCCCGCGAGGATCTCCAGGTCCCGCAGTTCCCCGGTGCGCAGCCGCTTGAGGACGAGTTCCTCCCGGCGCGCCGCGTACACGCTCACGAGGGAGCCGTAGACGGCGAAGAGGAGCGTGAAGCCGATGGAGGAGGGGAGCAGGACCGAGCCGACGGTGAGGCCGGTGCCTTTCAGGTGCATCGACCCGAGGTTCGAGCGGAGCATGAGCGGCATGACCATCGGGACGAGTACCGCGGTGGCGAGGGTCGCCCTGGTGCGGCTCAGCAGCGTGAGTTCGGCGCGTGCCAGTGCTTTCGTCCGGCCCACGGCTGTGGTCCCGGCCGGGCGGGCGCCGGTGGTGACCGTTGTTCCGCTCATGCCGCCGCTCCCCTCGTGCTCGTCCTCCGCGTGTCCGCGGTCTTCCCCGGCCGGTCAGGGCCGTGGGCCGCCGCCTCCCGCGAGATCCGCAGGAACGCCTCCTCCAGTGAGGCCGAGCGGACGTCGAGCCCGCGCAGTTCGACGCGCGCCCGCTCGGCCCACACCAGGAGGGCGGTGGCCGTCCGCTGGAGGTCGCCGGTGCGCAGCCGGATCGTCCGGCCCGCTGTCTCGTGGCCGCTCACCCCGAGTTCCGGCAGTGGTGGCAGGTCGCCGGGGAGGTAGCCGTCGGGCAGCTCGAAGGAGACGTGCGAGGGCTGCGAGGCGGTCACCTCGGCCGGGGTGCCGAGGGCCGCGACCCGTCCTTCGTGCAGGATCGCCAGCCGGTCGGCGAGCGCTTCCGCCTCTTCCAGGTAGTGGGTGGTCAGCAGGACGGTGGTCCCGCCGTCGCGCAGTTCGCGGACCAACTCCCATGTGCCGCGCCGGCCTTCCACGTCGAGGCCGGTGGTGGGTTCGTCGAGGAAGAGGACCTCGGGGTCGCCGATGAGGGCGAGCGCCAGGTCCAGGCGCCGCTTCTCGCCGCCGGACAACTGCTTCACGCGCACCTCCGAGCGGTGCCCGAGGCCGACCCGGTCCAGGGCCTCTCCGGCGGGCCGCGCCCCGCTGGTGCACGCCGCCCACATCCGGGCGGTCTCGGCGACCGTCAGCTCGGAGGGGAAGCCGCCTTCCTGGAGCATCACGCCGATACGGGGCCGCAGGGCGGCCCGTTCCGCGTGGGGATCGTGCCCGAGGACCCGCACGGTCCCGCCGGCCGGGGGAGCGAGACCCTCGATCAGTTCGACGGTGGAGGTCTTGCCCGCGCCGTTGGTACCGAGGAGCGCGAAGATCTCACCGCGGCGCACGGAGAAGGTGACTCCGCGCACCGCCTCGAAATCCGTCCCGCCGCCCCCGTACACGCGCCGCAGATCAGTGACCACGATCACGTCGTCGTGCTTGTTCGTGTTCATGAGATCAGCGTCGGCGCGGACGGGGCCCGGCAGCAGTGCGCGGTGTCATCACTCGGCATGACAAATGTCAGACGGCTTCCGCGCCGCGTGACGAGGACGCCGGCGCGGACGGGAGGACTCCGCGGACGGAAGTCGCCGATACGGACGGGGATAAGAGAAAGGCCCCGGTCGACTGACCGGGGCCTTTCTTCACTGAGCGGACGACCAGGTTCGAACTGGCGACCTCAACCTTGGCAAGGTTGCGCTCTA
>NZ_JBSFZS010000081.1:0-37661 GCF_053600395.1 Streptomyces sp. NPDC005070
ACGTGGGCGTGGCTGGACACGGCGAAGTTCAAGCCGGTGTCGGTGACGGCGTCGGTGCCGCTGCTGAATGTGACGGCGACGACGACGGCGGAGCCAGTCGCTCTGAAGATCGAGCCCGGTACGGCGGACGCGCAGACGTATCCCGCGTCCGGCGTCTGTGAGATCACGGGTGATCGCATCGGTGAGGCGTACGCGAAGGGGAAGGCGGGGGAGACGCCTCCCTGTGGGGTGAAGTATCTCCGCTCCTCGGGCGACGGTTCGTACAAGCTGAGGGCCACCATCACCTGGAAGATCCACTGGACGGGCACCGGCGTACCCGACGCCCGCAACCTGCCGGACGGCACCTTCGGAGCCGACCAGGACGTCGTCGTCCAGGAGATCCAGTCCATCAACCGCTGAGCCCCGACTCCGCGGACGTCCGCCCCACGGGCTGCTGTTGCCCGTTCGCCACCGCTCGCGTTGGTGCCGTCGCGCAGGCCACCGCTAGCGTGTCGACGCCCTTCCGCACCCCACGCCGCTCAGGAGTCCGCCGTGAACCGCCGTTCCCGTCTGCTTGCCACAGTTGCCGTCGGAGCGTCAGCCGTGCTGCTCTTGACCGGGTGCGGCGGGGGTGGTGACAAGCCGAAGGCCGACGACAAGATCGCCGGGGCGGACACCGGCGACGAGGCGTCGGCCACACCCGGCGCGAGCGCGACGCAGCAGACGGGTCGGCCGAGGATCGAGCTGCCCGCCGACCTCCACTACACCTTCGAGTGGCGCAAGACGGGCGACAAGGACAAGGACGCCGTTCTGGCCGACGGTGAGCTGTTCATCAAGGCGACGGACCAGGCGATCGCCAACCAGGACGTGCTCGACCCCGCCTATCGCTTCTACTCGGCGGCGGAGCTCGCGGCTGCGACGCAGAAATACGTACAGCGATTCGTGGACCACAAGGCCCGCACCACCGGTACCTACCGCTTCTACAGCGAGTCCGTCACCCTTCAGGGCGACGGAGCGGCGGCGCTCACGTACTGCGAGGACCAGGGCAAGGCGTACAACAAGTACGTCAAAACCGGAAAGGTCGACAGGACCCCGGTCTCGAAGAACAGCTACATCTTCTACAACACGACGTTGAAGCGGAATTCGGATGGCGTCTGGGTGACGCAGGACATGCTCTCGGAGAGGGGCAGCGCCAGGTGTCAGCCGTGAATCGGCGCAGGGCTCTGAGCGCGTGCCACGCAGAACTGGGCGCAGTATCCGCAGGCCGCCGACGGGCTCTCGTTGCCGCCCGTCGTCCCTGACGCCCTGGAACTCCTCAAGGCCCGCATCAACTTCGACCTCATCGGCAAGAACGCCGAGAAGCGGATGCTGTACGCGGGGTTCGGTCCCACCGTCGGGTGCGGCGTCCTCGCGGTGCGGACGGGCGGGGGTTCCGTCGCCTTCGCGGGGGCGGGCATCGTGTGGGCCGTTCTGCAGGACATCCGCGGCGTCCTCGACCGTCTCTACTCCGCCTGGGCCGACCACGACGCCGACGCCTTCGCCGCGCTCTACACCGAGGACGCCACCGTCGTGATGCCGGGCGTCTTCAACGACGGGCGGGAGGAGATCCGTGCCTACATCGCGGCCGCGTTCGAGGGGCCGCTGAAGGGGTCCAGGCCGCTCGACGAGCCCCGGCGGGTCCGTTTCCCGCGGCCCGGCACCGCCGTCGTCGTCAGCGAGGCCGGGATCCTCCTGGCCGGGGAGAGCGAGGTCCCCGCCGGCCGGCAGCACCGGGCGACCTGGGTGCTCGTCCGCGATCCCGCCGAGGGGACCTGGGCCATCACCTCGTACCACAACGCGGCCGTCTGACCGGCCCGGGCGGGAACGCCGTACGGCACACGTCCGCCGGACGACCCTCACCCGGTCCCGGGCCCGTCCTCACGGCGCGGTCCGGGACCGGGTGAGAGCAACGTTCCCTTCAGGTCACTCACAGGCACAGGGCCGAAACGCGCCCTCCCTACCTTCGGGAAACAGCAGGCCAGTAAGCCCGGAGAACCAATGGAGGCGTGACATGACTGCCCCAGCCACGAGTACGGCCCCCGCGCGGGGCGGTCGCTGGATCGAGGAGTGGGACCCGGAGGACGAGGTCTTCTGGGCGGAGAAGGGGGAGAAGGTCGCCCGGCGCAACCTGTTCTTCTCCGTGCTGTCCGAGCACATCGGGTTCTCCGTGTGGACCATGTGGTCGGTGCTGGTCCTGTTCATGGGACCGGAGTACGGACTCACCCCGGCCGACAAATTTCTGCTCACCTCCATGGTGACGCTCGTCGGCGCGGTGGTGCGGGTGCCCTACACCTTCGCCGTCGCGCTCTTCGGCGGCCGGAACTGGACCATCGTGTCCGCGAGTCTGCTGCTCGTGCCGACCGTCGCCGCGTTCGTCGTGATGGAGCCGGGCACCTCGTTCAACACGTTCCTCGTGATCGGTCTGCTGGCCGGGGTCGGCGGCGGCAACTTCGCCTCCAGCATGACCAACATCAACGCCTTCTTCCCGCTGCGGAAGAAAGGATGGGCACTCGGCCTCAACGCGGGCGGCGGCAACATCGGCGTCCCCGTCATCCAGCTCGTGGCGCTCGCCGTCATCGGGGCGGCCGGCGGACCCAGGGTGCTCCTCGGGATCTACATCCCGCTCGTCGTCGTGGCCGCCGTCCTCGCCGGCCTCTTCATGGACAACCTCACCACCGTGAAGAACGACACCGGCGCGGCCCTGGACGCCGCGAAGGACGCGCACACCTGGATCATGGCGTTCCTGTACATCGGGACCTTCGGATCGTTCATCGGCTACGCCTTCGCCTTCGGCCAGGTGCTCCAGGTCGAGTTCGGGCGGACGCCGCTCCAGGCCGCCTACCTCACCTTCATCGGCCCGCTGCTCGGCTCGCTGATCCGGCCCGTCGGCGGCCGGCTCGCCGACCGCTACGGCGGCGCCAGGATCACCCTGTGGAACTTCGTCGCCATGGCCGCCGCGACCGGGGTCCTGGTGTTCGCCAGCAGTGAGAAGTCGCTGGCGCTGTTCGTCTCGGTCTTCGTGGTGCTCTTCGTGCTCAGCGGGCTCGGCAACGGGTCGACGTACAAGATGATCCCCGGCATCTTCCAGCGGAGGGCCCTGGAAGCGGGGCTCGAAGGGGAGGAGGCCGCCCGCCACGGACGACGTCTCTCCGGCGCCGCCATGGGGCTCATCGGCGCGGTGGGCGCGCTCGGCGGTGTCGGCATCAACCTCGCCTTCCGCCAGTCCTTCCTCAGCTCCGGCTCCGGCACGGGCGCCTTCGTCACCTTCCTCGTCTTCTACGCGGCCGCCTTCGCGGTGACCTGGGCCGTATACCTTCGCCGCCCGGCCGCCGAGCCGGGGGCGAGCGCCACCGCCGAGGCGAAGCCCCAGCTCAGCTACGCCGAGGTGTGACGTAACACGCCCGACATCACCTTGATCCGAGCCTGTCACGGTCCGTTGACAGGCTCGGATCAGCCGCGACGTACGACAGACAGCACAGACCCGTACGACGACTCGACGAGCGCGAGACGAGAACCCATGTACGACGAACAGCAGCGACCCGAGCACGGGCCTCTCTCCGGGTTCACCGTGGGCGTGACCGCCGCGCGCAGGGCCGACGAACTGGGCGTGCTGCTCAAGCGGCGCGGGGCCACCGTCGTGCACGCGCCGGCCCTGCGGATCGTGCCCCTCGCCGACGACGGCGAACTGCTCACCGCGACCAAGGAGTTGATCGACAGCGCCCCCGACGTGGTGGTGGCCACCACCGCCATCGGATTCCGCGGCTGGGTCGAGGCCGCCGACGGCTGGGGGCTGGGCGAGGAACTGCTCGCGCGGCTGCGGAGCGTGGAACTGCTCGCCCGCGGGCCCAAGGTCAAGGGTGCGGTCCGGGCCCAGGGGCTGACGGAGGAGTGGTCGCCGTCCTCCGAGTCGATGGCCGAGGTGCTCGACCGGCTGCTCGAAGAGGGCGTGGACGGCCGCCGCATCGCCGTACAACTACACGGGGAACCGCTGCCCGGGTTCGTCGAGTCGCTGCGCGCCGCCGGGGCCGAGGTCGTCCTCGTACCGGTGTACCGGTGGATGCCGCCGGAGGACATCGGCCCCGTCGACCGACTGCTCGACGCGGCCCTCACCCGCGGGCTGGACGCGCTCACCTTCACCAGCGCCCCCGCCGCGGCCTCCCTGCTGTCCAGGGCCGAGGAACGCGGGGTGCGCGCGGAGTTCCTCGCCGCGCTCCACCACGACGTCCTGCCCGCCTGCGTCGGCCCGGTCACCGCGCTGCCGCTGCAGGCCCTCGGCATCGAAACCGTCCAGCCCGAACGCTTCCGGCTCGGCCCCCTCGTACAACTGCTCTGCAAGGAACTGCCCGGCCGGGCGCGGACGTTGCCCATCGCCGGGCACCAGGTGGAGATCCGGGGACACGCGGTCCTGGTGGACGGGGCGCTGCGGCCCGTACCGCCCGCCGGGATGTCGCTGCTGCGGGCCCTCGCGCGGCGGCCCGGCTGGGTGGTGGCGCGGGCCGAACTGCTGCGCGCCCTGCCGGGTTCCGGCCGCGACGAGCACGCCGTGGAGACCGCGATGGCCCGGCTGCGCACGGCACTCGGCGCGCCCAAGCTGATCCAGACGGTCGTCAAGCGGGGCTACCGGCTCGCGCTGGACCCGGCCGCGGACGCCAAGTACGCCGACGCCTGAGGCCGCCGGTGCCGCAGCAGGGCACGGGCGAGGCAGGCCAGCGCGAGCGTCGACAGCAGGGCCCGTACGACGTTCCAGGCCACCCAGGTGTCCTCGAACCGTTCGCGCACCGCGGCCGGATCGGCGATCCGCGCGGGGTCGCCCGCGTCCGCGAGGCCGTTGTTGAGCGGGACGTTGACGGCCACGGTGACCACGAACGCGAGCGTGTACGCGGCGAGCGCGGCCGGCACCCACCACCGGTCCGGCGTGCCGCGCGACTGCCAGGATGCGACCGCCGTCAGTATCAGCGCGCCCAGGAAGCTCAGGAAGAAGACCGGGTTCTGGATCACCTCGTTGATGTTCCGCATCACCTCGATGAACACCCGGTCGTCGCTGCGCGCCAGCGCCGGCATCACCGCGCAGGCGAAGACGTAGAAGGCCCCCGCGATCAGGCCCGTCGCGACCGTGGCCGCACCCAGTACACCCGCGGCGGCATCACGCCGCTCCGTGCTGTTGTCCGTCATGTCCCTCAGTCAACCGGCGGGCCGCGGCGAGCGACATGGCCGAGGATCGCGGCCGCATACGCGGGCGTCCACGGCGCGCCCCGCCACGCGTCCGGTAAGCATCCGGCGGGCATCCGGTACGGGACCGGTGCCGAGTCTTCCGGCGGGGCGCCGGGGCATGCACTGTAGGGGGTACAGCGGCAGGTGACCCCAAGGCGGTGACAGGCGCATGGCATCGGGCATGGCCACAGCCTCGTACGAGCTGCGGTTCGACTCCGGGCGGATCTGCCTGGACCTGACGGCGACCACCCATCCCGAGGAACGCCTCGACTCGGGCGCCCGGTTGAGCGCCTGGGTCCTCGCGTCCGGGCTGGTTCCGGCGGGTACCGTCCTGACCGCCGTGGACGCCTCGTGGCTGCTCGGCTTCCGGGAACTGCGCGGACATGTCACCCAGTTGGTGCGCGGCGAACTGGACGGGCGGCCCGCTGACGGCGCCCTCGCCCGCGTCAACGCCGTCGCCCTCGCGGCTCCGCCCGCTCCCTGGGCCGTCCGCGCCGACGACGGTTCGCTGCGCAGGGGGCTCCGCACCCCGCCGTACTGCGGTGAACTACTGTCTGTGGTGGCCCGGGACGCCCTCGATCTGCTCACCGACCCGCTCGCGCGGGCGAGTCTGAGACAGTGCGAGGGTGACAACTGCCCGATCGTCTATCTCGACACCTCGCGCGGCCGTCGCCGCCGCTGGTGCTCCAGCGAGGTGTGCGGCAATCGGGAGCGGGTGGCCCGGCACCGGCGGCGGGCGGCTCTGGCACGCGCCTGATCACACCCGTCCGTGATGTTCCAGTGACGTGAGGTGATCGATATGCATTCTTTTCGCCGTCTACACATCTTCACCAGAAAAAATCCTGAACACTTTGAACACCCGCGTACCAGCACACGTACCCGGTGATGAGCGACCGACTGGGGGAACCCCCGGACACCGGAGGTAGGCGTGCGCAAGGATTCAGCCGTGGCTGATGAACACAAGCCAAGGGCCCGACATCGCATGTCTCAGCAGTCCTCGTCGACCGAACCCGACGAGGAGCTGATGCGTGCGCTGTACCGGGAACACGCGGGGCCCCTGCTGGCCTACGTGCTGCGCCTGGTGGCCGGAGACCGGCAGCGCGCCGAAGACGTTGTGCAGGAAACACTCATCCGTGCCTGGAAGAACGCCGGCCAGCTCAATCGAGCGACCGGTTCGGTACGCCCCTGGCTGGTGACGGTCGCCCGGCGCATCGTCATCGACGGCCACCGCAGCCGGCAGGCCCGGCCGCAGGAGGTCGACCCGTCGCCGCTGGAGGTCATCCCCGCGGAGGACGAGATCGACAAGGCGTTGTGGCTGATGACACTGTCGGACGCGCTGGACGACCTGACCCCTGCTCACAGGGAAGTATTGGTCGAAACTTACTTCAAAGGGCGTACCGTCAATGAGGCGGCCGAAACGCTCGGCATTCCCAGCGGCACTGTGCGCTCACGGGTTTTCTACGCCCTTCGGTCGATGAAGCTGGCTCTTGAGGAGCGGGGGGTGACGGCATGAACACGTACGGGGGTTACGGAACAGGTGGTCCGGGAGCCATGCAAGGTCCACGAGGACAGCAAGGGTCCGGGGACAACATTCACGAGACTGTCGGCGCCTACGCGCTCGGCATCCTCGACGACATCGAGGCCACGGCCTTCGAGGAGCATCTCGCCTCCTGCGAGTGGTGCGCCCAGCAGCTCGACGAGCTCGCCGGGATGGAGCCGATGCTCGCGGCCCTCGCCGACCTGCCCGCCTCACAGGGCACCCCGGCCATCGCGGAGTCCCTCTCGGCCCGCCCGAGCCCACGGCTCGCGGAACGGCTGGTGGACGAGGTCTCGGCACGCCGTGCCCAGAAGCGCCGGCGGGGCATGTACCTGGTCGCCGCCGCGGCCGCGCTGATCATCGGCGGTCCGCTGACCGTCATGGCCGTCAACGGCGGCAGCGACACCGGGTCGAACCCGCCGCAGGCGATGCCCACCAGCCCGGCCAAGGCCGCCTTCCAGGTCATGAGCGACAAGTCGTCGGCCACGGACCCGAAGACCAAGGTCAGCGCCGTCGTCGCGATCGAGCCGAAGGACTGGGGCACCCACGCGGTCCTCCAGCTCAAGAACGTCACGGGCCCCGAGAAGTGCTCCCTGATCGCCGTCGGCAAGAACGGCGAGCGCGAGACGGTCACCTCCTGGTCGGTCCCGGAGTGGGGTTACGGCACGCCCAACGCCAAGACCGAGGATGCCAAGCAGCCCCTCTACGTCCACGGCGGCGCGGCCTTCGAGCCGAACCAGATCGACCACTTCGAGGTCATGACGTTCGGGGGGAAGCGCCTCGTCGAGGTGAAGGCGTGAGCGGACTCAGGGCGCGGACGTAGCCCGGCGGGCCTCCCTTCGCGTACGGTTGACGGCTGCCCAGCACGTCAGAAGGGGGCGCCCGGTGGCCGCTCAGGCTCAGCAGGAAACCGCGCTCGGCTCGGTCCGCACATCCGTACCGGAGGAGTCCGTCAAGGACGACTCCGTAAGGGACCGTGAGATCGCCGTCGAACAGGAACATCTGGACCGGGTCTACCGGCGCCTCGAGGAGAAGATCCACGAGGCCGAGTTCCTCATGCACGACGCCGCCCAGCGCGGGCACGTCGGCACCCCGGGGGCGCTCGCGGAGCGGGACGCCCAGGTGTTCCGCGCGGGAATCCACCTCAACCGTCTCAACAACGAGTTCGAGGACTTCCTCTTCGGCCGGATCGACCTGCTCCGCGGCAAGGACGGCGTGAAGGGGCCCGACGGCGCCTACACCGCGGTGGAACCCGCCGAGGGCGTGGTCCGTGAGGACAACACCGCCGACATCGCGGAGACGCTCCACATCGGCCGTATCGGTGTCCTGGACGCCGAGTACGCGCCGCTGGTGATCGACTGGCGGGCACCGGCGGCCGCCCCGTTCTACCGCTCCACCCCGGTCGACCCCGGCCGGGTCGTGCGGCGCCGCGTCATCCGCTCCAAGGGCCGCCGGGTCCTCGGGGTCGAGGACGACCTGATGCGCCCGCAGGTCAAGGCCTCCCTCGACGGCCGTGAGCTGCCCGTCATCGGCGACGGCGCGCTCATGGCCGCGCTCGGGCAGGCCCGCAGCCACACCATGCGCGACATCGTGGCGTCCATCCAGGCCGAGCAGGACATGGTGATCCGCGCGCCCGCCGCGTCCGTGACCTACGTCGAGGGCGGCCCCGGCACCGGCAAGACGGCGGTGGCCCTGCACCGGGCCGCCTACCTCCTCTACCAGGACCGCCGCCGGTACGCGGGCGGCATCCTGATCGTCTCCCCGACCCCGCTGCTCGTCGCCTACACCGAGGGCGTGCTGCCCTCGCTCGGCGAGGAGGGCCAGGTGGCGATCCGCGCGATCGGCTCGCTCGTCGACGGTGTGGCCGCCACGCTGTACGACTCCCCGGCGGTGGCCCGCGCCAAGGGCTCGTACCGGATGCTGCGAGTGCTGCGGAAGGCGGCGCGCGGCGCGCTGGAGGCCCCGGCCGGCACGGCGCGCGGCGGCGGCAACGGCCAGCTCGCCCTCGGTGAGCCGGAGCAGGCCCCCGCGGGCACTCCCACCCGGCTGCGGGTCGTCGCCTTCGGGCGCCGCCTCGAGCTGGAGTCCGCCGAACTGGACCGGATCAAGCACAACGCGCTCGGCGGGACCGCGCCGGTCAACCTGCTGCGTCCGCGCGCCCGCAGACTGCTGCTGGACGCGCTGTGGGCGAAGTCGGGCGCCGGGACCCGGCACTCGGACCCGTCGCTGGCCGCCGAGCTGCGGTCCTCGTTCGACGAGGACGTCACCTCCGAGGACAGTTTCGTGGCGTTCCTGGACGCCTGGTGGCCGGAGCTGACCCCGCGCGGGGTGCTGGCCGCCATGGCCGACGAGCGGCGCCTCGGGCGCTGGGCGCGCCGGATCCTCAACCCCGGCGAGGTCCGCCGGGTCGCCCGCTCGCTCAAGCGGGACGGGTTCTCCGTGCACGACGCGGCGATGCTCGACGAGCTGGAGGCGATCGTCGGGACGCCCGCCCGGCCCAAGAAGCGCCGCGAACTGGATCCGCTGGACCAGCTCACCGGCCTCGACGAGCTCATGCCGGTGCGCGAGGAGACACAGCGCGAGCGCGCCGAGCGGCTGGCGCAGGAGCGGACCGAGTACGCGCACGTGATCGTCGACGAGGCGCAGGACCTCACGCCCATGCAGTGGCGGATGGTCGGCCGGCGCGGCCGGCACGCCACCTGGACGGTCGTGGGCGACCCGGCCCAGTCCTCGTGGTCCGACCCCGACGAGGCGGCCGAGGCCCGTGACGAGGCGCTCGGCACCCGCCCCCGGCGCCGCTTCACCCTCACCGTCAACTACCGCAACCCGGCGGAGATCGCCGAGCTGGCCGCCAAGGTCCTCGCCCTCGCCATGCCGGGCTCCGAGTCCCCGTCCGCCGTACGGTCCACGGGCGTCGAGCCCCGCTTCGCGGTCGTACGGGACTCCCTGGCGCAGACCGTGCGCGCCGAGGCCGCCCATCTGCTCGACCGGGTCGACGGCACCGTGGGCGTCGTCGTCGCCATGAACCGGCGCGAGGAGGCCGCCCGCTGGCTCGCCGGGCTCGGGGACCGTGTGGTGGCCCTGGGAAGCCTGGAGGCCAAGGGCCTGGAGTACGACGCGACGGTGGTCGTCTCGCCCGCCGAGATCGCCGACGAGTCGCCCGCCGGACTGCGTGTCCTGTACGTCGCCCTGACCCGGGCCACGCAGCAGCTCACCGTCGTCTCCAGCGACCGCGACGAGCCCGACGCGGACGGGGTCCCCGACCTCCTGCGGGACTGACGCCCTCCGCGCCGAAAAGAACTCCCGGGACGGGAATTGCTCTACGGGAATCCTTTGTTACCTTTGACGTGACACCGGCCCGATCCAAGCCCCCGGGCCCAACCTTCGTCGCTACGAGCGACCACTTGCCGCGAGGCGAGCATGGCGGGTCGGTGTCATTGACCGTCGTCCTTCACCGAAGGACCAGGAGAGGCCCACGTCACCTGTGACGTGGGCCTCTTGCGTCACCCGACCCTCTCTCGCGGAGGCGGACGCCCTCTCGTACAGTGGAATCCGCTTTCCGAAAACGCGAAGCCCCGGCGAACAAAACGTTCGCAATCCGGGGCGACTACCTCGTACTCAGGGGTAGGTGCGACGATCGGACGGCACACAGCAGTGACTCGGTGAAAAAGCAGAGGAAGTCGGCCATGGCAACGGCGCCCAGCGTCTCCTACTCGATGACGGTCCGGCTGGAGGTGCCCGCGAGCGGAACCGCGGTCTCCCAGCTCACGACGGCCGTGGAGTCCAGCGGAGGCTCGGTGACCGGCCTCGACGTGACCGCGTCCGGGCACGAGAAGCTCCGGATCGACGTCACCATCGCGGCGAGCTCCACCGCGCACGCCGACGAGATCGTCGAGGAGCTGCGCCGGATCGAGGGCGTGACCCTCGGCAAGGTCTCGGACCGTACGTTCCTCATGCACCTCGGCGGCAAGATCGAGATGCAGTCCAAGCACCCGATCCGCAACCGTGACGACCTCTCCATGATCTACACCCCGGGCGTGGCCCGCGTGTGCATGGCGATCGCCGAGAACCCCGAGGACGCCCGCCGCCTCACCATCAAGCGCAATTCCGTTGCGGTCGTGACGGACGGCTCCGCGGTGCTGGGCCTCGGCAACATCGGCCCGATGGCCGCGCTGCCCGTCATGGAGGGCAAGGCGGCCCTCTTCAAGCGCTTCGCCGGCATCGACGCCTGGCCGCTGTGCCTGGACACCCAGGACACCGACGCGATCGTCGAGATCGTCAAGGCGATCGCCCCCGGCTTCGCGGGCATCAACCTGGAGGACATCTCCGCGCCGCGCTGCTTCGAGATCGAGGCCCGGCTGCGCGAGGCCCTCGACATCCCCGTCTTCCACGACGACCAGCACGGCACGGCCATCGTCGTCCTCGCCGCCCTGACCAACGCACTTCGCGTCGCGGACAAGGCGATCGGCGACATCCGGGTCGTCATGTCCGGCGCGGGAGCGGCCGGTACGGCCATCCTCAAGCTGCTGATCGCCGCCGGGGTGAAGAACGCCGTCGTCGCCGACATCCACGGCGTCGTGCACGCGGGCCGCGGCGACCTCGTCGACGCCGCCCCGGACTCGCCGCTGCGCTGGATCGCCGACAACACCAACCTCGAAGGCCTCACGGGCACGTTGAAGGAGGCGGTGCGCGACGCCGACGTCTTCATCGGTGTCTCCGCCCCGAACGTGATCGACGGCGACGACGTGGCCTCGATGGCGGAGAACGCCATCGTGTTCGCGCTCGCGAATCCCGACCCCGAGGTCGACCCGGCAATCGCCCGCCAGACCGCGGCAGTTGTGGCCACCGGCCGCTCCGACTTCCCCAACCAGATCAACAACGTCCTGGTGTTCCCGGGCGTCTTCCGTGGCCTCCTGGACGCCCAGTCGCGTACCGTCAACACGGAGATGATGCTCGCCGCCGCGGCCGCGCTCGCGAGCGTGGTGACCGAGGACGAGCTCAACCCGAACTACATCATCCCCAGCGTCTTCAACGACAAGGTCGCGGGCGCGGTCGCCGGAGCGGTGCGTGACGCCGCGAAGGCGGCGGGGGCGACGGCCGCGGCCAACACGAGCGCGTAGCACGGGTCGAGCGGGCCGCGTGCCCGCGCCGTACCGACCGGCGTCCCGTCTGTGACGGGCGCCACGACCGCCCGGAACCCGGCGCGTCGCGGAACGCGGGGCCAGTGGCCGCCTCTAGGGTGGCGGCCAGGCTCAGGCCTCGCAGGGGCCTCTTCGTGTGACCCCCAAGGGTGTTCGTGTGACTCCCAGGGGCGCCGGATTGGCTTTCCCGCCGCAGGTGGGGGCAGGATGCGTATTCGGGCGCGACGGTCCGGCCACGGACCCGGGTCCGGGAGCCGACCGAGGACCCTGGCAGCATCGGCTTCACTGTGCCCGATATGCGGCTCCGCCGCCTGGCACGCCTCAACAGCAAGAAGAACACGGGAGTAACAACATGAACCGCAGTGAGCTGGTGGCCGCGCTGGCCGACCGTGCCGAGGTGACCCGCAAGGACGCCGACGCCGTTCTGGCCGCTTTCGCCGAGACCGTCGGCGAGATCGTCGCCAAGGGCGACGAGAAGGTGACCATCCCCGGCTTCCTGACCTTCGAGCGCACCCACCGTGCCGCTCGCACCGCGCGCAACCCGCAGACCGGCGACCCGATCCAGATCCCGGCCGGCTTCAGCGTGAAGGTCTCCGCGGGCAGCAAGCTCAAGGAAGCCGCCAAGGGCAACTAGTCCCGGCGCCGGTACGTTCCCCTCGGACGCGGGACGCGGGAGGCGTACGAAGCCCAGCAACGCCAATGGGGCGGCCCTTTCAGGGGGCCGCCCCATCGGCGTACGCGGGCGAGCCCGCCGGAGTGCTCAGCCGAGCGCCTTGCCCGGCAGTTCGACCTTCGCGCCGAGCGCGATGAGCTTGTCCATGAAGTTCTCGTAGCCGCGGTTGATCAGGTCGATGCCGTGGACGCGGGACGTGCCCTGGGCCGCCAGCGCCGCGATCAGGTACGAGAAGCCGCCGCGCAGGTCGGGGATGACCAGGTCGGCGCCCTGAAGCTTCGTCGGGCCCGAAACGACCGCGGAGTGCAGGAAGTTGCGCTGACCGAAGCGGCAGACCGAGCCGCCGAGGCACTCGCGGTAGAGCTGGATGTGCGCGCCCATCTGGTTCAGCGCGGACGTGAAGCCCAGCCGGGACTCGTACACCGTCTCGTGGATGATCGACAGGCCGGTGGCCTGCGTCAGGGCCACGACCAGCGGCTGCTGCCAGTCGGTCTGGAAGCCGGGGTGGACGTCCGTCTCCAGGGCGATGGACTTGAGCTGGCCGCCCGGGTGCCAGAAGCGGATGCCCTCGTCGTCGATCTCGAAGGCACCGCCGACCTTGCGGTAGGTGTTGAGGAACGTCATCATCGACCGCTGCTGGGCGCCGCGGACGTAGATGTTGCCCTCGGTCGCCAGCGCCGCGGAGGCCCACGAGGCGGCCTCCAGACGGTCCGGGAGAGCCGCGTGGGTGTAACCGCCGAGCGAGTCCACACCGGTGATGCGGATCGTCCGGTCGGTGTCCATCGCGATGATGGCACCCATCTTCTGCAGGACGCAGATCAGGTCCTCGATCTCCGGCTCCACGGCCGCGTTCGAGAGCTCCGTGACACCCTCCGCGAGGACCGCGGTCAGCAGCACCTGCTCGGTCGCGCCCACGGACGGGTACGGAAGCTGGATCTTGGTGCCGCGCAGCCGCTGCGGGGCCTCCAGGTACTGGCCGTCCTCCCGCTTCTCGATCTTCGCGCCGAACTGCCGCAGCACCTCGAAGTGGAAGTCGATCGGCCGGCCGCCGATGTCGCAGCCGCCGAGGCCCGGGATGAACGCGTGGCCCAGCCGGTGCAGCAGCGGGCCGCAGAAGAGGATCGGGATGCGCGACGAGCCCGCGTGCGCGTCGATGTCGGCGACGTTCGCGCTCTCGACGTGCGAGGGGTCGAGGATCAGCTCACCGGGCTCCTCACCCGGACGGACGGTCACACCGTGCAACTGCAGCAGCCCGCGTACGACACGGACGTCGCGGATGTCGGGGACATTGCGCAGCCGGCTCGGTCCGCTGCCCAGCAGGGCGGCGACCATGGCCTTCGGTACGAGGTTCTTCGCACCGCGGACACGGATCTCGCCCTCAAGCGGGGTTCCGCCATGGACAAGCAGGACATCGTCGTTGACGGTCATGTATCTCGCGTTCCGATGAGTTGGGCAGGTGTGGGTCGTCGGCAGGCCGGTCGTACGGGAGCCGAACAGCAAGGGTAATGGGCGCCCGCCCCGGCGCAGTAAGCCCGAGGAGGACTCAGCTCTGTCATAGCTTGGACACAACACGAGCCGTCCCGGGCCGGGTACGCGGGGTCACCGGCACGGGTGTGCGCGGGCGACGCTTCGTTGCGCCCTGAGCTGCATTCACTCCCGTACGCGCATTGGCTCCCCACATGAAGGGAATGTGCGGGATCATGTCTGGCATGACCGAGGTGTCCTCGCTCACAGGGCGGCTGCTCGTGGCCACGCCCGCCCTGGCGGACCCGAACTTCGACCGTGCGGTGGTGCTGCTCCTCGACCACGACGAGGAGGGCTCCCTCGGTGTCGTCCTCAACCGTCCGACGCCGGTCGGTGTCGGGGACATCCTGGAGAACTGGGCCGGGCTGGCCGGGGAACCGGGTGTCGTCTTCCAGGGCGGTCCCGTCTCGCTGGACTCCGCGCTGGGGGTGGCGGTCATACCGGGCGGCACGGCGGGGGAGCGCGCGCCCCTCGGCTGGCGGCGGGTGCACGGCGCGATCGGTCTCGTGGACCTGGAGGCCCCGCCCGAGCTGCTGGCGTCCGCCCTCGGCTCCCTGCGCATCTTCGCCGGATACGCGGGCTGGGGACCGGGCCAACTGGAGAACGAACTGGTCGAAGGCGCCTGGTACGTCGTCGAGTCCGAACCCGGTGACGTCTCCTCCCCGGCGCCCGAACGCCTGTGGCGCGAGGTCCTGCGCCGTCAGCGCAGCGAACTGGCGATGGTCGCGACCTACCCCGACGACCCCTCCCTCAACTGACCGGCGCACCGGCCCCCGTGCCTTCCGCCGAAGGCGCGCGACCCTTCCCTCAACTGATGGCCGCGAGCCCCAGTACCCTTGGCTTCATGAGCACTCTTGAGCCTGAGACCCAGCCCCAGCGAGGCACGGGGACGGGGACCCTCGTAGAGCCGACGCCGCAGGTGTCGCACGGCGACGGGGACCACGAGCGCTTCGCCCATTACGTCCAGAAGGACAAGATCATGGCGAGCGCGCTGGACGGCACGCCCGTGGTGGCGCTGTGCGGCAAGGTGTGGGTGCCGGGCCGCGATCCGAAGAAGTACCCCGTGTGCCCCATGTGCAAGGAGATCTTCGAGTCCATGGGCGCCGGTGGCGGCGACCAGGGCAAGGGCGGCGACAAGAAGTAGCGCCGGGCTCCGGCCCCGGCGCATACGCCGCGCAGACCGGCCACGGCCGCGACGCCCCCAGGCGAGGGGTGCCGCGGCCGTGTCGCGTACGGGGCGGGGACGGGGTCGTGCGCGGGCGTCGCGGCCGTTTCGTTCGAGTGGAGCGCGGCCGTGTCCTGTGCGGGCCGGGCTGTTTTTCACAGCCGCCCGCGATCACAGAGTGGTGTAGACCTCTTGTGGGCGGGTCCCGGTACTCCATAGCCTCCGGGTGTTGTGCGATGCGAAACCGTCTTTGCGCATACCGCAACACGCTCTGGCTGGAGGACGCCCGTTGAAGCCCAGTGCCCCCGGATCGCCGTGGCGCGGACGGTGACCACCGCGTCGCCGGTCGGCACCAGACGCCCCGCGGCCGGGCAGTGCCCTGCGGTCGACCGGTGCCTTGCGCTCGACCGGCGCCCCGGATCCGGCCGGCGCCCTGCGGTCGACCGGTGCCCTGCGGCCGGCCAAGACCCTCCGGTCGACTGGTGCCTTGCGGTCGACCCGCGCCCCGGACCCGACCAGTGCCCTCCCGCCGCGCGGCCGCAAGGGGTCCGCGCAACTGTCCGGCCGCAACGGGCCCGCCGCGCGGACCGCGGCCTTGCCGCGGATCTTTCCCGGGCATCCCGGGGCGGCGGGAATTCGTCCGCCAGTTCCCCGGACGCCTTCTCCGGCCGGATCGCGGCGCGGTCGTCCCCGCGCTCATCGGATTTCCCCCGGCGTCACCGCCACGACGATTCCGCTTCCGATTCCGGGCCGCCTCGCCGGTCGTGTTCCGGGCCGCCCGGACGGCGCCCCGCGAGGCTCCGGCGGACCCCTCTTCCCCTTCCCGTCCGACTTCGGCCCACCGAAGTCGGACGGGCTCGAAGATCCCGCCGCGCGCGGCCTTCCCGCGGCCCTTCGCGGCCCCGGTGCCGCGCGGTTTCACCGAGGCCGTCGCGGACGCGCGGAAGGCGTCCGTGAACCCGGCCGGGCACACAGCACGCGATTTCTCCGGCGGATCCCTTTCCCGCCCGCCGTTCCCCGGCTCACGGCCGCCCGGACGATTTCCCGCGTGCCGATCCTCCGCGTGCCGATCTTCTTCGTACGCGAACCCCAGTGACTCGTCTCCGGCCCCGGCGGCGGTAAAGGACTGAAGGACGGATGGACATGAAGGACACGGGCCTGATTCCCGCTCCCCTCGTCGTCGAAGGCGCGGCGGAGGGGCGGTTCACGCTGGACGCGGACACCGTCCTGTGGGCCGCGCCGGGCACGGACACCACCGGACGCTGGCTCGGCTCGACCCTCGGCGCCGCGCTCGGACTGCCGCTGCGACCTGGGCCGCGGGACGCTCCGCGCGCCGTTCGCCTGCTCCTCGACGACGCGCTGGGGCCGGAGGCGTACCGGCTCGGCGTCGGCGACGACGGTGTCGAGATCCGCGGCGGCGACGCGGCCGGCGTCTTCTGGGGCGCCCAGACACTGCGTCAACTGCTGGGCCCCGACGCTTTCCGCCGCGCCCCGGTCCGTCCGCGGACGGCGTACGAAATCGAGCACGGGGTCATCGAGGACGCGCCCCGATTCCGCTGGCGCGGCCTGATGCTCGACGTCTCCCGGCACTTCATGCCGAAGGAAGGCGTCCTGCGCTACCTCGATCTGCTGGCCGCGCACAAACTCAACGTCTTCCACTTCCATCTCACCGACGATCAGGGATGGCGTGTCCAGATCAATCGCTATCCGAAGCTGACGGAGATCGGTTCCTGGCGGGCGCGCACCAAATTCGGCCACCGGGCCTCGCCGCTGTGGGACGAGAAGCCGCACGGAGGCTTCTACACCCAGGACGACATCCGGGAGATCGTCGCGTACGCGGCCGAGCGGCATATCGCCGTCGTCCCCGAAATCGACATCCCCGGCCACTCGCAGGCGGCCATCGCCGCGTATCCGGAACTGGGCAACACCGACGTCATCGACACGACCTCCCTGACCGTCTGGGACAACTGGGGCGTCTCCAAAAACGTACTCGCCCCCACTGACAACACCCTGCGCTTCTACGAGGGGGTGTTCGAGGAACTCCTCGAACTGTTCCCGGCGGACCCGGACCGCTTCCCGGAGTTCTCCGGCTTCTTCCACATCGGGGGCGACGAGTGCGCCAAGGACCAGTGGAGGGAGTCGGCCACGGCGCAGGCCCGCATCCGGGAACTCGGGCTCGCCGACGAGGACGAGCTGCAGGCCTGGTTCATCCGGCACTTCGACAACTGGCTGTCCGCGCGCGGACGTCGGCTCATCGGCTGGGACGAGATCCTGGAGGGCGGTCTCGCGCCCGGCGCCGCGGTCTCGTCGTGGCGCGGCTACCAGGGCGGTGTCACGGCCGCGCGCGCGGGCCACGACGTCGTCATGTGCCCCGAGCAGCACGTGTACCTGGACTACCGTCAGGCCGCGGGCGAGGACGAACCGGTGCCGATCGCCTACGTGCGCACCCTGGAGGACGTCTACCGCTTCGAGCCGGTTCCGCCGCAGCTCACCGAGGCGGAGGCGCGGCACGTGCTGGGCATGCAGGCCAACCTGTGGACCGAGGTGATGGAGGACCACACGCGCGTGGACTACCAGGCGTTCCCGAGGCTCGCCGCCTTCGCCGAGGTCGCCTGGAGCCGCCTGCCGGCCCCCGGGGAACGGGACTTCACCGGCTTCGAGCGGCGGATGAACACCCACTACGGGCGGCTCGACGCCCTCGGCGTGGCCTACCGCGCGCCCTCGGGTCCGCGGCCGTGGCAGCGGCGGCCGGGGGTGCTCGGACGCCCGATCGAGGGGGCGCCCCCGAACGTGTGAGACCGCTCACGGTCGCCCGGCTCCGGGGCCCGCGCCCCGGAGCCGTTGCACCGCAAGGAAAAATGGCCCCCAAGGGGCACCGAAGAGTGATAATCGGCTTCCAGCGGTGATGCCGTGCGAAAACAGGCCATCTCCCTGGTGAGACGGGCGAATGCCTCCTAGCGGACCCCCGCGTCGAGGGCCCGGGAAGATGTGCCAGAGTTGCCACGTCCGCCCTGTCAGCACGTACCGTACGGCAGCACAGGTGGGACCAGGTGGGGCAGCGGGAAGGGGCAACCGGTTTGACCACGCACGCACCGCAGACGGCGCAGGCCGTGACGCTGCCCGTCTCGCTGGACGAGGCGGTGGCGGCGCTGTCCGCCATGCCCACGGCCGTTCCGGTGGCCGGCGGCACGGATCTCATGGCCGCGGTCAACTCCGGACAGCTCAGGCCGGCCGCGCTCGTCGGCCTCGGCCGGATCACCGAGATCCGCGGCTGGCAGTACCAGGACGGCCACGCGCTGCTCGGCGCGGGCCTCACGCACGCCCGCATGGGCCGCCCCGACTTCGCCGCCCTCATCCCGGCGCTCGCGGCCGCCGCGCGGGCGGCCGGACCGCCGCAGATCCGCAACGCCGGCACCCTCGGCGGCAACATCGCCTCGGCCGCTCCCACCGGGGACGCGCTGCCCGTACTGGCCGCCCTGGAAGCCACGTTGATCATCGCGGGGCCGGGCGGAGCCCGCCGCGAGATCCCCGTGTCGCACCTGCTCGCCGGTGTGGACATGCTCCGCGGCGGAGAACTCATCGGCTACGTGCGCGTGCCGCTGCTGCACGCCCCGCAGGTCTTCCTGAAGGCCACCGGGCGCACCGGACCCGGGCGCGCCATCGCCTCCGTCGCGGTCGTCCTCGACCCGGCCCGGCGCGGCGTGCGCTGCGCCGTCGGCGCCATAGCGCCGATGCCGCTGCGGCCGCTGGACGCCGAGGCCTGGGTGGCCCAGCTCATCGACTGGGACAACAACCGCGCGATCGTCCCCGAGGCGCTGAACGCGTTCGGCGAGTACGTTGCCGCGGCCTGCATCCCGGACCCCGTCCCCGCCGAGGACGGAACCCTCACACCGCTTCCGCCCGCCGTACTGCACCTGCGGCGCACTGTCGCCGCGCTGGCCCGACGAGCACTTGGAAGGGCACTGTCGTGACCGACGACCAGCACGAAGAGGGCGCTTCGCGCGGTGGGAGCCGCTGGGACCCGCTGCCCCAGGGCGACTACGACGACGGAGCCACCGCCTTCGTCAAACTCCCCGAGGGCGGCATAGAGGCGCTCCTCGCCAGCCGGGAGCCGCTGGCCGCGCCCGGACACGGCTATGTGCCCCCGCAGATCTCCGTGACGCCCGCCCCGCCCGAGTCCGCGGACCCGGCCGCCGGCGGCACCTGGGCCGGTCAGGGCGGCAGCACGCAGTGGCCGGATCACGACACCGCACAGCAGGCCGGCGCCCACGACGACCGGTTCACGTACCACCCCGGGTCCACCGGGCAGTGGCAGTTCGACGACGGCTCCGGCCAGGCGCAGGGCCCCGGACACGACGTGACCGGGCAGTGGTCGATCCCGGTGGCCGGTGGCGACCTCCCGGACGAATCGGGCGAGTTCACCACCTCCGCGCTCGTCGAGCAGTGGGGCGGCACACCGCCCGCCACGCTCCCCGGCGGCGCGGCCGCGCCCTGGGCCGGCGAGATCGGACAGCCCTGGACCGCCGATGCCGGCGAAACGGCCACTGAGGCCCTCGCCGGACACGCAGGGCATCCCGGAGTCGAATCGCCCGCGCAGGCCGCCCACGGGCCCGCGCAGCCCGCTCACGAGGCCCCCGAGTCCGTCGCCGACCCCGAGCCGGTGACTGCGGGGACACCCGAGGCGGCCGAGCCGGATCCGCCGCACGAGGCCGACGAGACACCCGACGAGGACCTCCCGGCCCCGCCCGGACCCGACGATCACCCCCTCGCCTCCTACGTCCTGCGCGTCAACGGCGCCGACCGGCCGGTCACCGACGCCTGGGTCGGCGAGTCGCTGCTCTACGTGCTGCGCGAGCGGCTCGGCCTCGCGGGCGCCAAGGACGGCTGCTCGCAGGGCGAGTGCGGTGCCTGCAACATCCAGGTGGACGGCCGGCTCGTGGCGTCCTGCCTGGTACCCGGCGTCACCGCCGCCGGCAGCGAGGTGCGCACTGTCGAGGGCCTGGCCGCCGACGGACAGCCCTCCGACGTCCAGCGGGCCCTGGCCAGGTGCGGTGCCGTGCAGTGCGGTTTCTGCGTCCCCGGCATGGCGATGACCCTGCACGACCTGCTGGAGGGCAACCCCGCTCCGACCGAGCTGGAGACCCGCCAGGCCCTGTGCGGCAACCTGTGCCGCTGCTCCGGCTACCGCGGTGTCCTGGACGCCGTGCGCGAGGTCGTCGCCGAACGCGAGGCGCACTCCGCCGCCGCGGCCGAGGCCGCCCCCGAGGCGGACGAGGCCCGCATCCCGCACCAGGCCGGCCCCGGCGCCGGAGGCATCCACCCGTCCGCGTACGGGGACGGCGCCGCCTACGGTTCCCCGGCACAGCAGCCGTACGGCCAGGACGGAGGCCAGGCGTGACCAACCAAGCCGCGACCGCGACACCGGCGGCGCCCGAGACGGGCCCCGAGCCCCTGCCGCACGGGCTCGGCGTCTCGCTGCCCGCCGCGGACGACCGCGCCAAGACCGAGGGCACGTTCCCCTACGCCGCCGACCTGTGGGCCGAGGGCCTGCTGTGGGCCGCCGTGCTCCGCTCGCCGCACCCGCACGCCCGCATCCTGTCCATCGACACCAGCCACGCGCGCGAGATGCCCGGCGTACGCGCGGTCATCACCCACGAGGACGTGCCCGGCACCCCGATGCACGGCCGCGGCAGAGCCGACCGTCCGGTGTTCGCCTCCGACGTCGTACGCCACCACGGCGAGCCCATCGCGGCCGTCGCCGCCGACCACCCCGACACCGCGCGGATGGCCGCCGCCGCCGTCATCGTCGAGTACGAGGTGCTCGAACCGGTCACCGACCCGGAGCACGCCTTCGAGGCCGAACCGCTGCACCCCGACGGCAACCTGATCCGGCACATCCCGCTGAGCCACGGCGACCCGGACGCGGTCGGCGAGGTCGTCGTCGAGGGCCTGTACCGCATCGGCCGCCAGGACCCCGCCCCCATCGGCGCCGAGGCCGGACTCGCCGTGCCCCGCCCCGACGGCGGCGTCGAGCTCTACATCGCCTCCACCGACCCGCACAGCGACCGCGACGCGGCCGCCGCCTGCTACGGCCTCGAACCCGCGCGCGTGAAGGTCGTCGTCACCGGTGTCCCCGGAGCCACCGCCGACCGCGAGGACCAGGGCTTCCAGCTCGCGCTCGGCCTCCTCGCCCTGGCGACCGGCTGCCCGGTGAAACTCACCGCCACGCGCGAGGAGTCCTTCCTCGGCCACGCCCACCGGCACCCGACCCTGCTGCGCTACCGGCACCACGCCGACACCGAGGGCAACCTCGTCAAGGTCGAGGCCCAGATCCTGCTCGACGCGGGCGCCTACGCCGACACCTCCGGCGAGTCGCTGGCCGCCGCCGTCTCCTTCGCCTGTGGCCCGTACGTCGTACCGAACGCCTTCATCGAGGGCTGGGCCGTCCGCACCAACAACCCGCCCTCCGGCCATGTGCGCGGCGAGGGCGCCCTCCAGGTGTGCGCCGCCTACGAGGCCCAGATGGACAAGCTGGCGAAGAAGCTCGGCGTTGACCCCGCCGAGCTGCGCCTGCGCAACGTCCTGGCCACGGGCGACGTCCTGCCCACCGGCCAGACGGTGACCTGCCCGGCGCCCGTCGCCGAGCTCCTCCAGGCCGTACGCGACTACCCGCTGCCCGCCCTGCCCAAGGACACGCCCGAGGACGAGTGGCTGCTGCCCGGCGGCCCCGAGGGCGCGGGCGAACCCGGTGCCGTACGCCGCGGTGTCGGCTACGGACTGGGCATGGTGCACATGCTCGGCGCCGAGGGCGCCGACGAGGTCTCGACCGCCACCGTCAAGGTCCACGACGGCGTCGCCACCGTGCTCTGCGCGGCCGTGGAGACCGGCCAGGGCTTCACCACGCTGGCCCGCCAGATCGTCCAGGAGACTCTCGGCATCGACGAGGTGCACGTGGCTCCGGTCGACACCGACCAGCCGCCGGCCGGACCGAGCTCCCGCGGCCGGCACACCTGGGTGTCCGGCGGAGCGGTGGAGCGCGCGGCCAAGATGGTCCGTACGCAGTTGCTGCAGCCCCTGGCGCACAAGTTCGGCATGTCCACCGAGCTGCTCCAGATCACCGACGGCAAGATCACGTCGTACGACGGAGTGCTGTCGACCACGGTCACCGAGGCCATGGACGGCAAGGAACTGTGGGCGACCGCGCAGTGCCGCCCGCACCCGACCGAGCCGCTGGACGAGAACGGCCAGGGCGACGCCTTTGTGGGCCTCGCGTTCTGCGCCGTCCGCGCGGTGGTCGACGTCGACATCGAACTCGGCTCGGTACGGGTCGTGGAGCTGGCGCTCGCCCAGGACGTCGGCCGGATCCTCAACCCGGCGCAGCTCAGAGCCCGCATCGAGGCCGGCGTCACCCAGGGCGTGGGCGCCGCGCTGACCGAGAACCTCCGCACCAACCGCGGTCTGGTCCGCCACCCCGACCTCACCGGCTACGCCCTGCCGACCGCCCTGGACGCGCCCGACATCCGCATCGTCAAGCTGGTCGAGGAACGCGACGTCGTCGCCCCCTTCGGTGCCAAGGCGGCCAGTGCGGTGCCGGTCGTGACCTCGCCCGCGGCCATCGCCTCCGCCGTCCGCGCGGCCACCGGCCGGCCGGTCAACCGACTGCCGATCCGCCCGCAGGCGGCCGTGGTGACGGCCTCGTGACCGAGCGGGAGCGCGCGTCGGGCGAATCCTCGCCGGACGGCTCCGCCCCGCCGGTCCCCGGCGCCGAAGCCGGGCAGCCGCGCTACGAACCCGCGCCCGGTGTGGGCAAACTGCTGGTCTGGGTGCTGCTGTTCGTGCTCGCGGCCGTCGCCGTCGTCCTCGGCGGCGTCTACTTCACCTGACGTCCACCGCTTCACCCGACGTCCACCGCTTCACTCGAAGCCCACCGCTTCCCTGACGCCCACCGCGGCGCCCCGCCGACGTTTTCCCGACCCGGTGCGGTCCGTCCCGGCGCGCCCCTGGCGTTGTCAGTGGTGCGGCGTATCGTTCTGGCTCGTGGGGAACTGCCGTGGCACGACCGGCCGTTCCCTCCCGGGGGAAGCACGGAGCGTTCACATGCGCGGGGGAGCCATGAGTACGACTGACACCGATGTCGACGGCACGATCACACTGTCCGAGGACGAGCTGGATCCGTTCGTCACGCACGCGGGCACCCGGGACCGGCTCACCGGCCCCGGACTGCCCCACGACGACGCGCTGCTCGCGTTCGACGCCCTCCGCGAGCACGGCCTGCGCACGGTCGCCGACCTCGCGGGCGACGCCGACAAACTCGCGGAGGAACTGCGCGACCAGCTCGTCGTCGGAGCGCTGCGCAGCCTCGACCGGGACCTGGAGTCGATCCTGCTCGACGGGACGACGGGGGCGGTGTCCTCGGCGTACGTCCGGCCGAACCCCGCCCACCTGGACCTCTCGCCCCTGGCGCCCTCCCTGGACGCCCTGCTGCGCTTCGCGGCGGCCACCGGGGAACTGACCCTGTCCCGGGGCCGTTCCGGCCCGTTCGGCCCGAAGGCGGTCGCGCAGGTGTCGGACCGGCTGAGCGCCGTCTTCGAGGACGCCACCGGTGAGGACGTCCCGCCGTACTGGCGGATGGCCGCCCTGATCCGCCCGCTCGCCCGGATCGCCGGACCCGGCGACGGACTCGTCCTCGGCCTGCCGAAGCGGCTGCTGGACGAGGAGTTCGGCGCGGGCGGGATCATGCGCTTCGAGGACGTCGACTTCCCGCCCGCCCTGACGCACGAGCCGACCCGCCGCTTCCTGCGGGAGTCGGGCCTGCCCGAGGACGGCTTCCTGTTCCAGCTCGACACCGAGATGCCGCTGGCGGCCCTCACCGAGTACTACGCGGACGAGGGCCCCGACGCGTTCTCCGCCGCTCTGCTCCCGGCCGCGGCCGGCCGCCTCATACGCCTGGGCAACCTCCTGGAGGACACGAGCCTGGTGCTGGACGGCACCACGGGCGCGGTGCTCGCCTGGAGCGAGCCGGACCTCACCGTGCGCCCGCTCAACGCGGACATCTCCACGCTGGCGTTCACCCTGTGGCTCCTTCACCGCGAGAAGACGGTGGACGCGGTCCACCACCTGAGCGACTCCTACGAACAGCTCGCCGCCACCCTGACCGAGACGCTCGCCACCGTCGATCCCGGCGCCTGCGACCGGACCCCGGCGCTCCCCGGCGACGACGGCCGCCGCCACTGGCCGGAGATATTCGAGGACCGCTCGGCCGGCATGCTGTACGCCTAGCGGTCCTGGCGGTCCTGGCGGTCCTGGGCGGCCGAGACCGCCCGACAGAAACGGCCGCCCCGAAGCAGAACGGCCGCCCCTGAACGGGACGGCCGGCTCCTGCGTGGAGACCGTGGCGGGATTCGAACCCACGTAACTCGAGTTGCAGTCGAGCCCCTGAACCACTCGGGCACACGGTCGTTCTCAGGTGCGGCACGGCTCACTCGTTCCGAACCTGATGAGAAGACCCTAAGCGCGGTGCCGGAAGGGGCTCAAGGGTTCCGGGGCGGCCGCAACGCGACTGCCACACGCCGTTCACGAAAGGCGGTCGGCCCGCCGGGAACCTGGTCGCGCCCCGGCCCGGGGGGAGTGGACCTAGGTCCAAAGGACTGCCTGATCACCGACCACCGACAGGAGTCACCGAAAGCTGCGCACCTTACGCTGACCGGCATGACAGCAGTGGAAGTGAGCGAGGCCGCGACGATTCCGTCCGGGAGCGAGGGCGCCGACGACCGCGGGGTGCTCGGCCGGGCCCACCGGGCGCTCACCATCGGGATCGTCTCCGTGGTCCTGGTGATCGCGTTCGAGGCGACGGCCGTGGGGACGGCGATGCCCGTGGCCGCGCGAGAGCTCGACGGGGTCGCCCTGTACGCGTTCGCGTTCTCCGCCTACTTCACCACGAGCCTGTTCGGGATGGTGCTCGCCGGTCAGTGGTCCGACCGCGACGGGCCGCTGACCTCGCTGGCCTCGGGCATCGGCGCGTTCGCCGCCGGACTGCTGCTGTCCGGGACCGCCGGGGGGATGTGGATGTTCATCCTCGGGCGGGCCGTCCAGGGACTCGGCGGCGGGCTCGTCATCGTCGCCCTGTACGTCGTCGTCGGGCGGGCCTACCCGCAGCGGCTGCGGCCCGCGATCATGGCGGCGTTCGCGGCGGCCTGGGTGGTGCCGTCCGTGGTCGGACCGCTCGCCGCGGGCGCGGTCACCGAGCACCTCGGCTGGCGCTGGGTGTTCATCGGCATTCCGGCGCTGGTCGGCGTCCCGCTCGCGCTCGCGCTGCCCCAGATACGGCAGCGGGCCTCCGGGCCCGCCGGAACGGCCGACCGCCCGCGGCTGGACCGGCGGCGCATCCGGCTGGCGTTCGGGATCGCGCTGGGCTCCGGGCTGTTCCAGTACGCCGCACAGGATCTGCGCCCGCTCTCCCTCGTCCCCGCCGCGGCCGGTGCCGCGCTGATCGTCCCCGCCGTGCGCGGGCTGCTGCCCCGCGGCACCTGGCGGGCGGCCCGCGGACTGCCGTCCGTGGTGCTGCTGCGCGGGGTCTCCGCCGGTGCCTTCATCGCCGCCGAGTCCTTCGTGCCGCTGATGCTGGTCACCCAGAGAGGGCTGTCGCCGACGCTCGCCGGACTCTCGCTCGCGGCCGGCGGCGGGACCTGGGCGCTGGGGTCCTGGGTGCAGGCGCGGCCGCGCGTGGAGCCGTACCGGGACCGCCTGATGTTCCTCGGCATGCTGCTGGTCGCGGCGGCCGTCGCCGCGGCGCCGAGTGTGCTGATCCCCGCCGTGCCGGTGTGGACCGTCGCCGTCGCCTGGGCGTTCGGCTGCTTCGGGATGGGTCTGGTGATCGCCTCGACCAGCGTGCTGCTGCTCCACCTCTCGGCCCCGGAGGAGGCCGGCGCCAACTCGGCCGCCCTGCAGATCTCCGACGCCCTGTCCAACGTGCTGCTGCTCGCCGTCGGCGGAGCCGCCTTCGCGGCCCTGGGCGGCGGCGCGGTGGCCGACACGGCCACGGCCGCGACCTCCGGCGCCCACACCTCCCACCCGGCCGCCTTCGCCGCGGTGTTCCTGCCCATGGCAGGGGTGGCACTGCTGGGCGCCTGGGTGACGACACGCTTGCGGGGACCGGCGACCACGGGCTGACGGACCTGCGGCGATGGCTCGTGCCACGGCTTCCGCAGAGGGCTGCCCGGGGTGCCGGTGGTGCGGGCGGGTGATCTGTGACGTCAGTCCCATCCACCGCCGCCCCGGCCTTGTCCGCACCTCGTCGCGAGGCGGGCGCCGGTAGGGTGGCCCGGTTGTCATACGTAGCCGAGCCGTCCGCGCGCCTCCCGTCACGCCTCGTCCGACGCGCCGCGCACGGACCCGGACGCTCCCAATCGACACCCAGACCGGAGACCGTGACTACCACCGCCGCCAGCGCCTCCACGCACACCCACCACCTCTCGCCCGCCTTCCCCGGACGAGCCCCCTGGGGCACCGCCAACAAGCTGCGCGCCTGGCAGCAGGGGGCGATGGAGAGGTACGTCCAGGAGCAGCCGCGCGACTTCCTCGCCGTAGCCACCCCCGGCGCGGGCAAGACGACGTTCGCGCTGACGCTCGCGTCCTGGCTGCTGCACCACCACGTCGTGCAGCAGGTGACCGTCGTCGCGCCGACCGAGCACCTGAAGAAGCAGTGGGCCGAGGCGGCCGCGCGGATAGGGATCAAGCTCGATCCCGAGTACAGCGCCGGACCCCTCAGCAAGGAGTACCACGGCGTCGCCGTGACGTACGCCGGTGTCGGTGTGCGCCCCATGCTTCACCGCAACCGCTCCGAGCAGCGCAAGACCCTCGTCATCCTCGACGAGATCCACCACGCCGGTGACAGCAAGTCCTGGGGCGAGGCCTGCCTGGAGGCGTTCGAGCCCGCCACCCGCCGGCTCGCCCTCACGGGTACGCCCTTCCGCTCCGACACCAACCCCATCCCCTTCGTGACGTACGAAGAGGGCAACGACGGCATCCGGCGGTCCTCGGCCGACTACACGTACGGCTACGGCAACGCGCTGGCCGACCATGTCGTGCGGCCCGTCATCTTCCTCTCCTACAGCGGCAACATGCGCTGGCGCACCAAGGCGGGCGACGAGATCGCCGCCCGGCTCGGCGAGCCGATGACCAAGGACGCCATCAGCCAGGCCTGGCGCACCGCGCTCGATCCGCGCGGCGAATGGATGCCGAGCGTGCTGCGCGCCGCCGACCAGCGCCTCACCGAAGTGCGCAAGGGCATCCCGGACGCCGGGGCGCTCGTCATCGCCGCAGACCAGGACTCGGCCCGTTCCTACGCCAAGCTGATCCGCGAGATCACCGGCACCAAGGCGACCGTCGTCCTGTCCGACGACACCGGCGCCTCGAAGCGGATCGACGACTTCGCGGCGAGCGACGACCGCTGGATGGTCGCCGTCCGTATGGTGTCCGAGGGCGTCGACGTGCCCCGCCTGGCCGTCGGCGTGTACGCCACCACCATCTCGACCCCTCTCTTCTTCGCCCAGGCCGTCGGCCGTTTCGTGCGGTCCCGCAGGCGCGGCGAGACGGCGTCCGTGTTCCTTCCGACCATCCCGGACCTCCTCACCTTCGCCAATGAGATGGAGGTCGAGCGCGACCACGCCCTCGACAAGCCGAAGAAGGAGGGCGAGGAGGACCCGTACGCCGAGTCCGAGAAGGAGATGGACGAGGCGAACAAGGAGCAGGACGAGGACACCGGCGAGCAGGAGCAGTTCTCCTTCGAGGCGCTGGAGTCCGAGGCCGTCTTCGACCGGGTCCTCTACGACGGCGCCGAGTTCGGCATGCAGGCCCACCCGGGCAGCGCGGAGGAGCAGGACTACCTCGGCATCCCCGGACTCCTCGAACCCGACCAGGTGCAACTGCTGCTCCAGAAGCGGCAGGCCCGGCAGATCGCGCACAGCCGCAAGAAGCCGGACTCCGAGGCGGACCTCCTGGAGATCCCGGCCGAGCGCCGCCCCGTCGTCTCCCACAAGGAGATGCTGGAACTGCGCAAGCAGCTCAACACCATGGTCGGCGCGTACGTCCACCAGAGCGGCAAGCCGCACGGTGTGATCCACACCGAGCTGCGCCGCGTCTGCGGCGGCCCGCCGAGCGCGGAGGCCACGGCCGGACAGCTCCGGCAGCGCATCGCCAAGGTCCAGGAGTGGGCCACCCGGATGCGGTGACGTCCCCCGGGAACCGTCGGGGACGCCCGAGGCGTCCATGACCGGGGGGACATGGGCAACCGGTTACCTCCGGACACGGCGGTATACGGAACCCGCGGCACGCGTGCCGCAGCCGTACCGAGGGGGGCGTGTGCCGGCCGGTGAGGCGTGCACGGCGGCCTGTGCGCTGCGTACGCGGGCGGTGTACGCCGAGTGGCGCACGCCCCGCGTTCCGGGACAAACGGAATCACTTCGCACCGGCCGATGCCCGGATTCTGGACGGAGGCTTCCGCTCAGCGGACCGGCTCGCTACTGTCCGGCTACGCACACGCCCCGTGGCAGCGCCGCCGCGGAGCGCAGCCGTGAAGCGACTGCGGCCCGGGAACAGCCCGGGGCGCCGGCCGACCGGCGGCCTCTGAAGCGCGTCGCCGACGGGACTCGGTGCCGCATCCGCCGGACGAGGGCCGTCGACCTCACCACTAAGGAGTGGGCGTCGTGACCGCGGAGACCTCTCAGACGCTCGACCGGGGACTGCGGGTCCTCAAGCTGCTCGCCGACACCGATCACGGGCTGACCGTCACCGAGCTCTCGAACAAACTGGGCGTCAACCGGACCGTGGTGTACCGGCTGCTCGCCACACTGGAGCAGCACGCACTCGTACGCCGTGATCTGGGCGGCCGTGCCCGGGTCGGGCTCGGCGTGCTGCGCCTGGGCAGCCAGGTGCATCCGCTGGTCCGGGAGGCCGCGCTGCCCGCGCTGCGGGCGCTGGCCGAGGACATAGGCGCGACGGCGCATCTGACCCTGGTCGACGGGACGGAGGCGCTCGCCGTCGCGGTCGTCGAGCCGACCTGGACGGACTATCACGTGGCCTACCGCGCCGGTTTCCGGCACGCCCTGGACCGGGGGGCCGCGGGTCGAGCGATCCTCTCCGCCCGGCAGGCGCCGGTGGGCGAGCCCGGCTACACGCTCACCCACGGCGAGCTGGAGGCCGGCGCGTGCGGGGCCGCGGCGCCGTTGATCGGGGTGACGGGGGTCGAAGGCAGCGTGGGCGTGGTCATGCTGGCGGACGCCGTACCGGAGCGGGTCGGCCCGCGCGTGGTCGACGCGGCCCGAGAGGTGGCCGACGCCCTGCGCTGACCGGGCCGCAGGGTGCGTACCCGGTGACGTTAGATTGACCCCGTGCTCTCTCGCCTCACGCGCCCCCGGGCCGTCGCCGTCTGCGCCCTTCCCGTCGTGGCCCTCCTCGCCACGGCGGTGTTCGCGCCGCTGCCGTTCTCCCTGGCGCAGCCCGGCCTGACGGCGAACGTCCTCGGCGAGAACAAGGGCGAACCGGTGATCACCATCAGCGGGGCGCCCACCCGCGACACCAGCGGCCAGCTCCGGATGACCACGATCGAGGCCACCGGCCCGGACGCGAGTGTCTCCCTCGGCGACGTGCTCAGCGCCTGGTTCGCCACGGACAAGGCCGTGATGCCCCGCGACTCGGTCTACCCGAGCGGCGGCAGCGTCAAGGAGATCGAGCGGCACAACGCGAACGAGATGAAGGAGTCCCAGGACAGCGCCACCGAGGCGGCCCTGGGGTACCTGCACGAGAAGGGCGATGTGAAGGTTACGCTCAAGCTCGCCGACGTCGGCGGACCGAGCGCGGGACTGCTCTTCTCGCTCGGGATCGTCGACAAGCTGGACGGCGACGGCAGCGGCGGCGACCTCACGGGCGGCCGGGTCGTCGCGGGTACGGGGACGATCGACGCCGACGGCAAGGTCGGCGCGGTCGGCGGTGTCAGCCTCAAGACCCAGGCGGCCCGCCGCGACGGCGCGACCGTGTTCCTGGTTCCGAAGGCGGAGTGCTCGGACGCGAAGGCGGAGCTGCCGAAGGGGCTCCGCCTGATCCCGGTGACCGACCTCGACGGAGCGGTGAACTCCCTGGTGGCCCTGGAGAAGAACAAGGGCTCGGTCCCGAGCTGCTAGGGACCGGCTCCCGGCAGTGACCACACTCCCGGTCGGGAGCGTGGTCTGTCAGCAGGCGACGGCGACGGTCGCCTTCGGCGCGGAGGCCAGCCGGAGACCGACCTCCACGAGCGTCCAGCCGACGCGGGCGCGCAGCCGGCGCGGGTTCCCGGCCTCGGTCGTGAGCCGGTACGCGTCCGCCTCGGCACGCAGGTCGGCGGCGCGCACGTGCTGCAACTGGAGGTGGGTCTCGGGATGCATGGCAGTGACCTCTCTGTCGGTGTGATCGAGTCGTGCGCGGTGTCCGAACGGGTGGATCAGCCGGAGGCCTGAGGGAAGACGTGCGTGTGGAAGCGCACCTGCTCCGCCTCGGGATCGTCCTCGGGTCGTTCGAGGGCGCAGTAGCTGTCGAGCAGGTCGTGCATCTTCTTGACGAGTTCCTTGGCCTGCGCCGGGGTCAGGCGCATCGTGAAGTCGCTCATGTCGGAGGCGGGGGTCCATCTGTCCCCCCACTCCTCGCGGGTGCCGAGCCAGGTCGACAGCTCACGCGCGTGGGTGGTGGCCACCTCGTGCAGGAACATGTCGGCCGCTCCCCGTACCGCCGGGTCCGGGTCGCTGAGCAGGTCCTCGCCGAAGTCCAGGCCCTGGTGCACCGCCCGCCACCAGCGCTCGCGCCCCTTGCCCCGCTCGGGCGCGTCCTCGACGAAGCCGTGCGCGGCGAGCTGTCGCAGGTGGTAGCTGGTGGCCCCGCTGGACTCGCCCAGCCGCTCGGCGAGCATCGACGCGGTGGCCGGCCCCCTCTGGCGCAGGCTGCTCAGCAGTTCCATGCGCAGGGGGTGGGCGATCCCGCGCAGGGAGCGGGCGTCGAGGCGGCGGTGCTGCGGGGGTTCGGGCGGCAGAGGTGGCTGCGGGGGGAGGGGTGCTTCGGGGGGAAGCGGTGGCTGCTCCGTCATGAGTACAAAGATAGCGTTGCAAAGAAGTCCTTGCAACGGGTTCTTTGTAACTTTGCCGCCGGGTCCCGCCCGCCGGCCGAATCCCCGAAGTCGCCACCCCCGTAAGCCTGTTCAGTCCTGCTTCACGAAGCCCTCCGACGTCATCCAGTCCAGCGCCACCTCGTGCGGGTCCTGGCCCTGGACGTCCACCTTCGCGTTCAGATCCTGCGCCACCGTGTTGTTCAGCCTCTTCGTCACCGGCTCGATGACCTCGGCGATCTGCGGATACTTCTTCAGGGCCTTGGAGTTGATCACCGGGGCGGCGTTGTAGTTGGGGAAGAACTTCTTGTCGTCCTTCATCACCACCAGGTTCATCGACTTGATGCGCCCGTCGGTGGTGAACACCTCCCCGTACGTACAACTCCCCTTCTCCACCTGGGTGTAGATGATCCCGGTGTCCATCTGGGTGATGTTCTTCGCGGGGATGTGCATCCCGTACGCCTTCTCCATGCCCGGCAGCCCGTCGGCCCGGTTGGCGAACTCGCTCTCCACGCACAGCGTGACGGCGCTCGGGTCCGACTTCGAGAGCGCGGCCACGTCGGACAGCGTGGTCGTGCCGTACTTCTTGAAGTTGGCCTGGTTCATGGCGAGCGCGTAGGTGTTGTTCAGGGCGGACGGCGGCAGCCAGGTGACCCCGTTCTTCGGGTCGGCGTCGTGCACGGCCTGCCACTGCTTCTGCGGGTCCGGGATCGGCTCGCTGTTGCCGAGGTAGGTGATCCACGCGGTGCCCGTGTACTCGTACATGGCGTCCGCGTCACCGTTCTTGATGGCCTCGCGCGCGCCGATCGAGCCCTGGATGCCGGTGCGGTCGACCACCTTCGCACCCGCCGCCTGGAACGCGATGCCCATGATCGCGCCGAGGATCAGCTGCTCCGTGAACTCCTTCGACGCCACCGTGAGGTTCGCGCCCTTGAGCGGCTCGCCCTGCCCGATGGTCCCCGGCTTCACGTTGTCGGTCATGGGGGAGCCGCTGGTCAGCCCGCACGCGGACGCCAGGACGAGGACGGCGGCCAGGGCCGCGTGGGCGCGCGCCCTCCTCATGTCCCCACCTCCAGCCCGCGCGGCCGCAGCAGCAGTTCCGCCAGCGACGCCAGCCAGTCGACAAGGAGCGCGAGGGCGACGGTGAGGATGGCGCCGAGGACCAGAACCGGCATGCGCTGGGTGGTGATGCCCGTGGTGATCAGGACACCGAGACCGCCGCCTCCGCCGAACGTGGCCAGCGTCGCGGTGCCCACGTTCAGGACGAGCGCCGTACGGACGCCGGCGAGGATCAGCGGTACGGCCAGCGGCAGTTCGACCCGGCTGAGCACGCCCAGCGGTGACATGCCGATGCCGCGCGCGGCCTCCAGCAGGGTCGGGTCGTTGGCCTTCAGGCCGGTGATCGTGTTGGACAGGACGGGCAGGATCGCGTAGATCGTGATGCCGATCAGGGCGGACTTCTCGCCGGTGCCGAGCCAGATCACGAGCAGGGCCAGCAGACCGATCGCCGGGGTCGCCTGCCCCATGTTGGCGATCGTCATGGCGATGGGGGTGAACTTGCGGAACGCCTTGCGGGTCAGCAGGATCCCCAGCGGAATCGCGATGATCAGCACGAAGAACGTGGAGATCACCGTCAACTGGATGTGCTGCCAGAGGGCTTTGGACACCTGGCCGTTCGACAGCGCGTTGCGGGAGATCGCGTCGAGGTCGGCCTGCTGGAACCAGATCCACGTGCCCAGCAGCAGAGCGATCAGCACGGCGGGCAGGAAGGTCAGTTTCTGCCAGCCGATCCGCCGCCTCGGGGCCGTCGGCGCCGGCGGCGGCACCTCCCGCTCCGTGCCCTCACCTTCGCTGTCGTCACGGAAGGCCACCCCCTTGACCTCGTGTTCGCCCTCGGGACGCCGATCGGTGGGCGGTGTGCTCACGCCTTCGCCTCCCCGTCGTCGACACCCTCCTGCTCGAACTGGGTCTGATGGGCACGCGCCTCCTCCAGTTCGTGCTGGTGCTCCATGGCCTCCAGCCGGTCGGCCTCCAGGAGCTCGTGCACGGAGTTCATCAGGGTCTCCATGTCGACCACCCCGGTGTACTCGCCGCGCCGCCCCGTCACCGGGACCCGGCCCGAGTTGTCCGTGAGCACCGCCTCCAGGGCGTCGCGCAGGGTGGCGTCCCTGGTCACCGTGTCGTGCACCAGCGTGCCGGCCCGCGCGAGCGAGCCCTTGGCCCGCATCAGATCGCCGCGCCGCAGCCACTTGTAGGGGCGGCCCCGCTTGTCGAGCAGCAGGATCTCGTTCGTACCGCTGGAGCGCAGCTTGTCGAAGATCTCCTGGAGCGGATCGTCCACGGTGACCGTCGGACAGCCGCTGATCTCCACATCCCGTACGCGGCTGAGATTGAGCCGCTTCAGCGCCGCGCCCGCGCCCACGAACCCGGACACGAAGTCGTCGGCCGGGTTGGTGAGGATCGCCTCCGGGGTGTCGAACTGCGCGATGTGCGAGTGCTCGCGCAGCACCGCGATCCGGTCGCCCAGCTTGATGGCCTCGTCGAAGTCGTGCGTCACGAACACGATCGTCTTGTGCAGCTCGTACTGGAGCCGGATCAGCTCGTCCTGGAGGTGGTCGCGCGTGATCGGGTCCACCGCGCCGAACGGCTCGTCCATGAGCAGGACGGGCGGGTCCGCGGCCAGTGCCCGCGCCACGCCCACGCGCTGCTGCTGACCGCCGGAGAGCTGGCGCGGATAACGGCTCTGGAACTCGCCCGGGTCCAGCCCGACGAGGTCCAGCATCTCTTCGACCCGCGCCTTGATCCGCGCCTTGGACCAGCCCACCATCCGCGGTACGAGCGCGATGTTCTGGGCGACCGTCATGTGCGGGAAGAGCCCGGACGACTGGATGGCGTACCCGACCTTGCGGCGCAGCTTCACCGGGTCCATGTCGGTGACGTCCTCGCCGCCGATCCGGATGCGGCCGCCGCTCGGCTCGATCAGCCGGTTGATCATCTTCAGGGTGGTCGACTTGCCGCAGCCGGACGGGCCGACGAAGACGACGAGCTCACCCGCCTTGATCTCCATGTTGACGCTGTCGACGGCCGCCTCCCTGCTGCCGGGGTAGCGCTTGGTGAGGTTCTCCAGCTCGATCGTGGCGCCCGTGGTGGACGACGTGCCCCCGCCCGCGCCGCCCCCGCCCGCGCCGCTTCCGCTGCGCGCGCCGCCCGCCGCGCCGGCGGGACCCTCGCCGTCCGCAGGGCCTTCGGCGGTCTCCGCTGTCTCAGGCACGGATCCCCCTCGGAATGGTCAGCCGGCCCAGCAGGACGTAGGCGGCGTCGAAGAGCAGCGCCAGGATGATGATCCCGACCGTGCCCGCGAGCACCTGGTTGAGCGCGTTCTTGCTGCCCAGCGAGCTGATGCCGCGGAAGATCTCGTTGCCGAGGCCGGGCCCGGAGGCGTAGGCCGCGATGGCGGCGATGCCCATCAGCATCTGCGTGGAGATCCGGATGCCGGTCAGGATCGGCGGCCAGGCCAGCGGCAGTTCGACACGCATCAGGCGGATCGTCCGCGACATGCCGATACCCCGGGCCGCGTCCACCAGCGAGGGATCGACACCGCGCAGGCCGACGATCGCGTTGCGCACGATCGGCAGCAGCCCGTACAGCGTCAGGGCGATCACCGTCGGCGGGACGCCCAGGCCCACGATCGGGATCAGCAGACCGATCATGGCCAGCGAGGGAATCGTCAGAATCGCGGAGGTCGTCGTGGTGGCGAGGTTGCCCGCCCAGTCGCTGCGGTAGGTGACGACGCCGATCAGTACGCCGATGACGGTCGCCACGACCATGCACTGGAAGACCGCGCTGGCGTGCTGGTAGGCGTCGGTGAGGAGCTGTTCGTGGCGGCTGCTCAGGTACTGCCAGAAGTTCACGCCGGGTCACCTCGCTCCTCGGTTCAGCGCTCGGCCGCCGCCTGTTCCACGAGCGGGATGATCCGCAGCGGAACAGGGTTCTCCATGACGATCGCCGTGGAGGCCCGGACGATGCCATCAAAACCGACAACCCGGTCGATCACACGTTGGAGATCGGCGTTGGAGCGGGCCACCAGGCGGCACAGCATGTCCCCGCTGCCGGTCGTCGTGTGCAGCTCCAGCACCTCGGGCACGGTCGTCAAGTGGGCTCGTACGTCCGCGCCTTGTCCCTGCCGGATCTGGAGCGTGGCGAACGCCGTGACCGGATAGCCGAGCGCGGCCGGGTCGACCTCGGGACCGAAGCCCCGGATGACTCCGTTCGACTGAAGGCGGTCCAGCCGGGCCTGCACCGTCCCCCGCGCGACCCCGAGCCGCCGGGACATCTCCAGCACGCCGATGCGCGGCTCCTCGGCCAGCAGCACGAGCAGCCGCCCGTCCAGATGATCGATCGCCATGGGTGCCTCCGAGATGGTCATCGTGTACAGAAAGCCCGACGGTACGGGCCACTCACTGAACATATTGCTCAGTCGACAGGCGAACTATTGCGCACCTTGCGGAACGGAGAGAGCCTGCGGCCATGACGCAGACCACACACGACACTCCCGACACCGCCCGGCAGGCCGATCCCTTCCCGGTCAAGGGAATGGACGCGGTCGTCTTCGCCGTCGGCAACGCCAAGCAGGCCGCGCACTACTACTCCACGGCCTTCGGCATGCGGCTCGTCGCGTACTCCGGACCGGAGAACGGCAGCCGCGAGACGGCGTCGTACGTCCTCGAGAACGGCTCGGCGCGCTTCGTGTTCACCTCGGTGATCAGGCCCGCCACCACCTGGGGCCACTTCCTGGCCGAACACGTGGCGGAGCACGGCGACGGCGTCGTCGACCTCGCCATCGAGGTCCCGGACGCGCGCGCCGCCCACGCGTACGCCGTCGAGCACGGCGCCCGCTCGATCGCCGAGCCCTACGAGATGAAGGACGAGAACGGCACGGTCGTCCTCGCCGCCATCGCCACGTACGGCAAGACCCGCCACACGCTCGTCGAGCGACGCGGTTACGAGGGCCCCTACCTGCCCGGGTACGTGGCCGCCGCGCCGATCGTCGAGCCGCCCGCCCAGCGCACCTTCCAGGCCATCGACCACTGCGTCGGCAACGTCGAACTCGGCAAGATGAACGACTGGGTCGGCTTCTACAACAAGGTCATGGGCTTCACGAACATGAAGGAGTTCGTGGGCGACGACATCGCGACCGAGTACAGCGCGCTGATGTCGAAGGTCGTCGCCGACGGCACGCTCAAGGTCAAGTTCCCGATCAACGAGCCCGCCATCGCCAAGAAGAAGTCCCAGATCGACGAGTACCTGGAGTTCTACGGCGGCGCGGGTGTCCAGCACATCGCGCTGAACACCAACGACATCGTCGCGACCGTGCGGGCCATGCGCGCGGCCGGTGTCCAGTTCCTCGACACCCCCGACTCCTACTACGACACGCTCGGTGAGTGGGCCGGCGACACCCGCGTCCCCGTCGACACCCTGCGCGAGCTGAAGATCCTCGTCGACCGCGACGAGGACGGCTATCTGCTCCAGATCTTCACCAAGCCGGTCCAGGACCGTCCGACCGTCTTCTTCGAGATGATCGAGCGGCACGGCTCGATGGGCTTCGGCAAGGGCAACTTCAAGGCCCTCTTCGAGGCGATCGAGCGCGAGCAGGAGAAGCGCGGCAACCTCTGACCCGTGGAACCGGCCCTTCCTGATGGTCGGCCGGTCCTCACCTGCCCGGCGGACGTCGACACGGCGTCCGCCGGACAGGTTTTCGCGTTTCTGCCCGGCTGCCCGGCTGCCCGGCCGTCCGGGTGCATGGGCGTCTGCGTGCCTGGGCGTCCGGCTTCCCGCCGTCCGTCCGAGTGTTCCGAACGGGCGGAGGCGTCCCGGCGCTTCGGCTTCCGCTTCCGTGTCAGTGCGGCGCGGGCGCTCCCGGGGTGGCCGGCGGGGCCGCCGGCTCCTCGTCCGCCGCCTCTCCCGACTCCTCCGGCGGGCCCCCGGCCGACGGCTCGCCCAGCGCCGTCAGCGCCTCCCGCGCCGCCGGCGCCAGCAGCGGCGAGAAGTACGGATTGATCCGCAACGCCTCGGTGAGATGCCGGCGGGCCGGACCGGACAGTCCCAGATCACGCTCGATCTGTCCCCGGTGGTACGCGTACAGCGCGCTGCGCACATCGCCCCCGTGCTCCTTGTCCGTGGCCCGCACGGCGAAGCCGAGCGCCTCCTGGTCGTTCCCGGCGCGGTGCAGCGCCCAGCCCAGCGCGTCCGCCACCGCGATGCCGGGC